>CAYGDT010000007.1:0-25929 GCA_964348745.1 uncultured Candidatus Peribacteria bacterium | reverse complement strand
ACATTCGCTGTACCTCCCAGAAAGTCCGCTCGCCGCGTTCCAACAGATCGGCGGGACAGGAATCCGCAGAATGCAAAGTACGATGAGCGGCCCGAACCAGCTGGGGTTATGGTTGCTGATACCGTTCGCAGTTGCATTAACACGCAAAAGAGTGATTGGTGATTGGTCATTGGTGATTGGGTTGCTCATCTTGGTGGCTCTCTTGTTTACTTTCTCGCGGTCGGCGTGGATCGGTGCGTTCGTCATCGTCGCCGTAGTTCTCCACCGTCGCTTTTCGCGGAAGCAGTTCGTTCGTTTCTCACTCACTGTCCTCGCTGGCGCAGCGGTCTTGGGGATCGGTCTGCAGGGGATTGCACCCGGTATCCTCTCGCGCGCGGCATCAACGAGCGATCACCTCAGTCGTCCGCTTGCTGCCATCCGCATGATCATGGCGCATCCGCTGGGCATGGGTCTTGGAAGTGCCGGCCCTGCGAGTAATCGCGTCAGCGATGCATGCGTCTACCTCGCCGCCGAAGCAGATGCATCGTGGGCGGCTGACCGAGAAGATCTCTGCGTCTTCCTCGGCGATGATCAGGTGCAGCCTCTTAATTTCATCTGTAAATGCCCCCTGCTGCCCGAAAACTGGTATCTGCAGATTGGAGTAGAGATGGGAGTGCTCGGCCTTGCGCTCTTTCTTGCACTCACCGTACTGCTCATTGTCCGAACATTCGGGAGCACGCCCGGTCTTATGCTGCTCGGCGTAGCGGTGGCTGCACTGTTTCTCCATGCGTGGGAAGATTCGGCGGTGTCTCTAACGGTGTATTGTCTATTAGCTGGATCGTCGCTGTGTCTGCGGAATGGAAACCGTCATCCGTCTTGATTTTCCATCTGCCACTAATAAGGGAAGGGATGTCTTGCTGATGATTCTCCAGAGTGCGTAGCATCAATTCCTCGTCTTTTCTTTCGAGATATTCCTTCGACGGCTCCAGATTGAAGTTCGCTTTTTGCTCAAGCATTTCTTCTATCTTGTCCAGCGTAAGCAACCATGTTTTGAGTGTGGTTGTTTGCTGTACGAATCGCACAAACGCCGGGATTTTCAGCCATACATGCAGATCAGAATCGGTAGACTCAGCAACAAATTTGGCAATATATCCGCGGTGCTCATTCGCTTCAGTGAGGTACGGCGCAGCGACACCTTCTATAAAATTTTCGATAGGAAACACGCTTAAAAATGCGCTCATAAAGTTTTTTATGTACGGATCCATCTGTTGGTTTGCAGCAATGTGTCGTTGCATGAGACTTTTTGCATCTGCTGCATACATGCCAGCGCCGGGTGCAAAACTTTGTATGCTCTGCGCATGGCGCTGTTGAATCATGCTTTTTAGCAATGACGCAGCTGCAATCAGGTGTTTGAGAGATTCCTGCAGTCGTTCGTGCGCTACGCCGATTGTCGGTTTTTGTGATGCCAGACTCTTGAGCGCCTCCTCAAATTTTGGAATTTCCTTATAAGAGAGTACTTGATCAGTTGCAGTTGCAGCTTCTTGAGATGGTGTTATGGCAAGGACTTGTGCACTGCCACTTCGTACAGTATCTGTTTGCGGGAGCGGTGTATCAAAATCTATTTGCTGGACTGTGTCATGACTTGCAATAAACTCCGCCGGGGTTGGAATGTGTTCATCATTCATTGGCATTGGCATCACCGCTCGTTGTAGGTAACTCTTCTTTCATAATAAATGATCCGTCCATAAAGTCATACCAACAATAGGTATCAGGATTACTCACAGGGCACATATATATTCGAATTACTCGAAATCTCCTGAGTTGTGTCGGGTCCTCTAAATCTACATCATAATGAGTATGGTAATACTCCAGTACATCTTGAGGCACTTTAGTGTCTGCCAGCACTAGAGAATCAGCTCTGTAATTGGCAAAATTTAATACTCTATGATCGATAACTTCTGATGGGTTTGTTGTTAGCAGATTCAAAATGCTTTGATTTAGAGGTTTCTCTCTATTACCACTAAAGAATCCAAGGGCATTTCGAACATCCGCTCGTTTACCTTCGATCTGGTAATCCAATAGCCCTACCCCTTCATCATTTGCTACAACTAACGCTTCCTGTAATCGCGTTCTAATATTTTCGTGGTGAATATGTCTGAGATATTCAGGAGATGTATTCTCGAGCGCATCGTTTGGTGAAGCGAGTTGTTGATCTCGGTAGTAGGGCAACTCTACTTCTATATGCAACATAGCCATCAATGAACGAATTGCTTGCCAGACAACTAGAGTATCTGGTTTGTAAAAACGAACATCATCCGATTCCTGTAGCTTCGTAGAGAGACACAAGTAGCCATCTACATAGCAGATAGATGCATATAGTTTGCTGCTACGGCCATTATCCTTATGGACCAATTCATATATAACTTTTTGATTCAATAAACCGAGGAACAGAGTGCGATGCATTGCATCTAATGTGCGCAAAAACTCAGGAGCCTGCAGTATTGCATTCTCGGGCGTATGCTTATCAAATTCACTGTCATTATTTGTGCTTGTCATTAAGATATATTATATCATAATCTAGCGGTAATTGTCTACTTCCAATGTATGTAGAAAACCGTATCAGAGGCCTAAACTTATCTGACTAAATCAACACAATATACGGATGTTTTGATTTCTTGTATGAGTCTCATTTTGAGATTTGAGATGTTTAAGATCAAATATATCTCCGAGTTCACGACGAAGAGTGTCCTGTTGTATCACCATTTCATTCTCAATAGCTTCCTGATCGCCAGTTCTAAAAATTTCTGCATCGTAGTTAAAGTACTCATCATCCACCATCGTTTCAGGATTATGACGTCTTACACGAATTTCGTACTGCCCTCCGCTTTCATCTTCAATTAACTTCCGCATTAGAGTGTAAGAATCTGCAACACTTACGTATTTGAAACCCGCATCATCGAGTTCTAGATAGGGCACACGTGTCTTATTCACCCCTTTTCCTTTAGCAAGCCAAGCCGTGGTTTCCATGCGCTGGTGATTCATACTAATATACATTATAATACATAGTAATATTTTATGCAACTTCCAAATTACACACAGAATCTGAATTTCTGCGGCTGATTTGTATTTTCCTCTCGCCCGAAAAAAAACGAAAAGCTACGAGCACAACCAGGAAAACCGGAAAAAAGTGACAATCCGACAGCACGGTATATGCGGTTCGTTTTGGCAAGAGTGACGAAATCTTACATCTACCAAACATCGCACACCCCAAACGATGTAGGCAGTGACGGTTATGGTTTTTTTCTCCTTCTCCAAAACTGCAAGCGTTCCAACCAGCTTTTCGGCGGCCCTTTTATTGCAAATGGCGGTTGGTCTCCGGCTGATCTCTTCGCTAATTGTCGTCTTGCTGCGTCACTTCCGGCTATTGCGTCGAATGCCAAACTTGCAACACTGGCAGAGGAATCCTCCGATGTAGTTATTCTTGGTCTAGCGGAGGTCTTTATAGTTGATTTTGGCGCTCCAGTCGGCTGCTCGGGATTCAATTCTTCTTGCGGTAACTCGGCTTGGTCGCCACTTAACAGTCCAGCGGCATATCTTCGTGTACGCAATAATTGATTGAGGCAGGCACCGAGAACTTCTAATTCAACATAAATAGTCTCGCGGTTTGCGTGCACATATTTTAGAGTGACCTGTTGTTCCTTCGCTGCAATTTGTGCAACTGTCTCGCGATCTATTCCCATTGCTACGAATACTTGTTTGAGTTCATCGGCTAGCGATCGGAGCGAGCCTTTGATTCCATCGAGTTGAGTGGCATTACGTTTGCAACAATCGCTCACAAGAAATTCTGTGCTTACTCCTATAAATCCTCTTGCCCATTCACGTATCGCATCTATGTTTGCGACGTCCATTTGTACCGGAGCCGCTTCAATCAATGCCTCTATAGTAATTTCATTACTAGCCATAGCGTTCCATTACACATCTTCCCCTGTTTCCCTGTCAACAACTCGCATTCATTTTCGCAACCCATTACACTCTCCCCATGGAGCCCTCCTCCGGCAACGCCAAAGACGTACACAGGCGATCCATCGTCGTTCTGGACTTCGGCGGGCAGTACGCGCACTTGATCGCGCGCAGGGTGCGCCAGAGCGGTGCGTACAGCGAAATTCGCGATGCAAGTACTCCTGCGTCGGAGCTGTCTCATGCGGCGGGGATCATCCTCTCCGGAGGTCCGCAGAGTGTTTATGATCCAAAAAGCCCGCAGGGCGATCCGAAGATTTTCGATCTTGGCATCCCTGTTCTCGGTATCTGTTACGGACTCCACTGGATGGTGCATGCACTCGGAGGTGAAGTCCGTCAGGGTGCGGTGAAAGAATACGGCCGCGCGCGATTACAAATCACCAATCACCAATCACCAATCACTAAAACGCTGCCTCAGCAGTCTTCCGTGTGGATGTCCCACGGCGACGAAGCGAAGCTTCTGCCAGAGGGGTTTCAAGCAATCGGAACATCGACTGATTGCGCCAATGCATTCATTGCCGATGACGCACGGAAACTTTTTGCGGTGCAGTTTCATCCCGAAGTTGTGCACACCGAATACGGCCAACAACTGCTTTCCAACTTTGTTTCGATGTGCGACGCCGATCCATGGAACATCGAAGGGTATGCAGGGCGCATCGGAGATGCAATCAAGCGCGAAGTCGGTGATCGCAACGTGTTCATACTGGTGTCGGGCGGCGTGGACTCCACCGTCGCGTTCGTGCTGCTTAATCAGGTTCTTGGTACCGATCGTGTGCAGGGGCTGTATGTTGATACGGGGTTGATGCGCAAGAACGAATCGCAGGAGATCGATGCCGCATTTAGAAAGCTTGGTATTACGAATCTGCGGATTGAGGACGCATCCGACTACTTCTTAACCAAACTTGTAGAAGTCTACGAGCCGGAGGAAAAGCGTTGGATCATCGGCGATGCATTTCTCTCGACCCAGCGACGCGTTTTTGAGGAGATGGGTTTGGGGCTTGCCCCGCGAAGCTCTGCAAAGCAGAGCGCAGTGGGGTGGATGCTCGGGCAGGGGACGATCTATCCCGATACGATCGAGACCGGAGAAACGAAGAACGCCGACAAGATCAAAACGCACCATAACCGTATTCCGGAAATTCAGGAGATGGTGGAACAGGGTCACGTCATCGAGCCGCTGAAAGATTTATACAAAGACGAAGTGCGCATGCTCGGCGAAGAACTCGGTCTCCCGCACGAGCTCGTTTGGCGGCATCCGTTCCCCGGCCCGGGACTGGGCGTCAGGATTCTTTGTGCGAAGGAATCAGATTCAATTTTCAATTTTCAATTTTCAATTTTCAATTCCATCACTCACGCTGTATTGCCGGTTAAATCCGTTGGTGTGCAGGGTGACGGCCGCAGTTACCGCCATGCACTGTCGCTCTTTACCGACGATATGCGACCCGACGACCGGTGCTTCGAACTTGCGACGAAGATTCCCAATCAATCTGCTCAAATCAACCGCGTGCTGATCTGCACGTCGCACGCCACAGTGCCGCCATTTGTTTTCAGTGCGGGTTACATCAGCAAAGAGCGTGCCGATCTCCTGCGCCAAGCCGATGCGATTGTCGACGATGTCATGCGCGATGCCGGGCTCTATGAAATCATTTGGCAGTTCCCCGTGGTGTTGCTGCCGTTTGGCACATCGCGTGGGGGACAATCCATCGTGCTGCGTCCCGTCGAAAGTCAGGAGGCGATGACAGCCAATGCCGTACGCCTGCCGGCAGAATTCCTGCGGACGATGACGAAGCGGATTCTCGCCCTTGATGGCATCGACATGGTCTTTCAAGATCTGACGAATAAGCCACCAGGGACGATTGAATGGGAGTGAGATGAATACATTTTTTATACAATAATCCGTCAACGGGAAATCAGTAACAAAACGGGTTGAAGATCGTTTCTATGGTAGAATCTGATCGATTTTATGCCCCCACGAAAAGGAGCAGAGGCAGGCGTAGACGTGCAGCAACTCGTGTTGCCAGAGTATGTCCGTCGTGCCAAGGAAGGTGACACAGAGGCATTCGGCAAGATCTATGACATGTTCTTCTTGCAGGTATACCGGTACACGGCGTTTCGCGTGCCGAGTGAAGCCGCCGAAGATCTGGTGGCAGACATCTTCGTGAAGGCGTGGGAAAAACTGTATACCTACACCGAGCGTAAGAATGTGCCGTTTGCCGCATGGCTCTTTCGGATTGCGAGGCATACGGTGATCGATGCCTATCGGACGCACCATGGATTTGAGGAATTCCCCGAAGATATCGTCGATCACGACGTGTTCAGCCGTGCCGACACAAAGGTGGGTCGGGATGAAATGCTCCAGATCGTCAATCTTGCTCTCAATAAATTGCCGGAGCGCTACCGGGAAATACTGCTTCTTTCCTACATGGCAGATCTTCCCCATAGCGAGATCGCGCGCGTGCTTCGTCTGACCGAAGGCGCCGTGCGCATTCTAAAGCATAGAGCCTTAAAAAAACTTGAGCAGCACCTTCCGGAAAATATCCAAGAGTACTGCGCGGTCTATGCCGCCTGATTTCCTCTCTTTATTGCGTAACAGACCCCTTCCTCCCTCGTTCGATCCTCTGCAAGAACTATGAACCCTGAAGAACTCCTCATCGGCCTCCGTAAGCGCATCGAGCCGCGTGCCGATCTTCAGGCAAAGATTTTGCGTTCCGTACAGTCGCGCACGCATGCAAAGAGCACACTCTTTGCAAGGTTACGGCACGACATCACGCCGTCACGCTCTTCTCAGGAGATGATCTGGAACCGCATTGCGACGCATATGGAATTGCCGCAAGCGAGTACCTTTACGCGGATCCGCATTGCACTCCAGCCTTCCCCCGCGTTGCGAGAACAGATCAAAGCCCGCGTGCTGCTGAGTCTCCAGCCGGTCACCACAGCCGCCGTTTTGCCGCAGATTTTCAAGTGGACGGCCGCTTTTGCGGTTTTTGGCATCTTCATGCGCATGACGCCGTTCCTGTTCATGGCATCGTCGACTGTTGCCGAGTCTGCCGCCACACTGATTCCCACGCAGGGAGAGGTATCCGTATCGATCGGAGGGTTGTGGCAACCTCTTACTGATGCGCTTGCCGTAGAGCCAGGCATGATGATTCGCACGCGCGATGGCGAAGCGAGCATTATTCTCCATGACGATGGCGTGGTGCGCCTCGGTCCGAATACGGCGGTACAACTCCAGAGTCTGACAGATCGCTTGGAACCCGATGCCGTTTCTACACCGATACTCACGCTCTTTACCGGAAAGATCTGGATGCAGGGTCTTGTGCCTCCGCAGCTGCCCGGCCTGACAGTCGCCACGAGTTTCGGACAGGTGCAGGTGAACGAAGGAAGCGTATTGATTACCGAAGATGACGTCGTCAATGTCGAAGTCTATGACCGTAGTGCGACGGTCTATAATAACGGCGATCCGGTATTCCTTTCTTCCGGTGAGCGCACAGAACTTTCGGCAAACAATGTGCTGCTGGTCAAAAAGATTCCCGCCAAGTGGTATCAGTACACTTGGGCGAATCAGAACTTAAACCGAGATGCGGTGCACCGCCATGACATCGCGCAGGCTCAGCATGAGAGGCGCATCGTCAACGCAGGAATTCTGCCGACATCCCCGCTGTATCCCGTTAAGCGCTTTGCCGAGGTTGCGGATATGTGGATGACTATCGGAGCGCAGTCGCGTGTGGAAAAGCAGCTCGCACAGGCGGAAACCCGCCTCAACGAAGCCGCAGCGCTGATCTCGAGCGGCGAGGAGGCAACTACGACGCTCGATGAATACAAGCAGACGCTGCTTGCTATTGCCGATGGCCAAAACCACGGCAGTCTTGCGGAATATTTGGTGCAGCGTGCCATGATGGAAAGTACGGCGCAGATGGCTGCAGTACTTCCCGGCGACGATTCGTATGTGATCAAGAAGACAGTGCTCGAAGCAGGTGTCGATTTCCCGGGCGACATGGCGCATAACGAAGACGCGCAGAGTACGCTTTTGCTTGATGGCCTCGCTGCGATGTTGAAGGCCGCGGATGAAGGTCATTCAGATCTCGTGAGTGCGGTATGGTCGGATTTGCAGCCGTACATGTCCATTATGGAAGACCCCGGCTTTGCCATGGATCCTTCCATGCACAAGGAGGCTAACACACTGCTTTCGTTCCTTGCGACAGCGCTGCAAACGGCAAGTACTCGCGGTGCAGATATAGATCCGGAGCTTCTCTCGGATATCTCCATATTCCTCCCTGCACCCACCGAACCGTCGTCGGTGGCAATGAGCGACGCAGAAGTGCAGCAGATTGCACAGGAGATCCGTGACAAGATTTTCATCTATAATTTAGCACAAGCACGCATTAACCAGTTCTTTGCCGAGGTGAAAGCATTGCATGGTCATCCCGAGGAAGGGCGGATTCTACGCAAATTGGCTTCGATACTACCCGACGGTCCCGAAGAGTTCCCGAAACGCGTTTACAAAGAAGTTGTTCGTTTGCGCTGGGAAACGGTAGGAGATGTTATTTAGGAAGTGGATAGTGGATAAAGGAAAGTGGAAAGTGGATAGTAGAAGTGGATAAAGGATAGTGAAAAGTGGATACAGGATAACGGATAGTGGATAGTGAAAAACGGATAAAGTGATAGAAGAACGATGCATAGTTATCCTCTTTCCGTTATCCTCTTTCCATTATCCGTTATCCACTCCGCAGTATGTATGTTCTCACAGACCTGAAGCCCGGCCGCGCCATTCAGATGGATGGCATTCCATACCTCATTGTTACGTCGCAGTTTGGTCGCAAGAGCCAGAGCAAGGCGAACATGCAGTGCAAACTTAAAAACTTAAAGACAGGCGCGATTATTGCGCATAATTTTCAAGGCAGTGAGAAAATCGAGCCAGCAGACGTTGGATTTCGTCGCGTCCAATATCTTTTTCGCGATGTCACCGGCATGACGTTCATGGATTTGCAAACTTACGATCAGTTTGTTTTGAACACCGAAACGGTCGGCGATGCGATGGATTTTCTGGTGGAAGGGCAAGAATGCAATGCAATGGCGTTCGAAGACCAGCCGATCGGCATTCAGGTGCCGCCGACTGTTGACTTGAAAGTCGTGGAAACGATGCCCGGAGTCAAAGGCGATACCGCGACCGGAGGCACCAAGCCTGCCACACTCAATTCCGGTGTCGTGGTGAATGTCCCTCTTTTTATCAAAGAAGGGGACATCGTGACGGTGAATACGGAGACAAAGGCGTATATGGGTAGGGTGTGATGTTCTTTCTTTTCGTTGCCGAAAAGAAAGAACAAAAGAAAAGGCACAGCGGAATTTCAAACTCGGCCCGTTTTGACGGGCCTCGGACATGAAATTCCGCTGATGTGAGGCAATATTTACTATTCCTATTTATTGATTTTTTTGGTATAATATTCTTAACAACAATACATACCCAAACTCCTATGCGTACTATTCCCTCTCGCCGATCGCTATATTTAGAGCATCGGTTTTTGTTTTTCGCTGTATTTGATGCTGAAACATTTCATCCCGCTCCTACAGGAGGTAATGGACAGGAGTCTACTGAGGGAAAAAAGCAGCTGAACAAAAAGGAAACAACGGAAACTCCAGAAACGTCAAAGCGTGATGATTCCGCTGAAAGACCCAGTGCAGAGGATCGGGAAAAAGCAGAAACAGAGAAGCGTGAGCGTAAAGAGGCCGAGCGAGAGGCTGACGAGGATGATCGAGTAGCGCTCACGGAGATGGCTACTTCTATCGGGATTGTTGATCCTGATATCACGTCTGCTGTCGCTACAAGTGAAAGTGAAAGCACCAGTGTGGCTACCGGCGGAACGAATGTAGCTGAGGGAGGTCGTAGCACCAATAATATTCAAGTTACGATTGGTGACCCAAAGCGTACCCCTGAGGAAGCTCCACGGATGAGTGAAGGAGAAGATTTGGCATTGCTGCGCGAAAAATCACAGGCGTTTTCTCGGAATCTTTTGGCTAAATTTGGTCCCAGAATTAATACCCTTAATATCCCAGATAGAGGCGTTGCAGCGGTTGAACAGTTTAAACAAGATCAAGCAGCCCAGATTAACGAAGCGCTGCGCATTGCAGGTTCTCAGTTGCGTGTCGCTCCCGGTCCTGCGGGCACTGCCATGCTCACGACCTATCGTGTCAAAACTGAAATGGCACCTCCTTTTGAAAGTTTAACGCAAAAACAAGTAGATCGCGTAGTTTACTTGCTGCGTACAGCAAATACGCCTCGCATGCTTAAGCTCCCAAATTCCATGCGTGTACAGGAACTTAATCATGAGCTGGATGTTAGTAAGATCACCACATTACATTTTGCTGACCCGCTGCCTGGTTTTACCGATGTCCGTATCTTGGATGGACGGGCTCCGAGTTTCAGTTAATTTGATCTCATGACGACACGCTGAACACTGCTCGCAGATGTCCAACGTATTATAGTTTCTTTCGAAGGATTTTCTGAACAATCTCGGGATTCGCCTGCCCCTTACTCTCTTTCATGACCCATCCGACGATTGCGCCGAGAGCGGTGACCTTGCCCGCTTTGTACGACTCGATCGCCTTGGGGTTTGCTGCGATTGCATTGTCTACGAGTTTTTCGATGACAGTATCATCGCTGATCTGCTGCATGCCTTCTGCCTTAATGATCGCTGCTGCGCTCTTCCCTGTTTCTACCATTTTAAGCAGGACGTCTTTCCCTGCGTTACCGGAAATCGTGCCGTCGTCGATCTTTGCGATCAGTTCGAGCATCGCGCTCGCATCGGGTCCTTGCGACACGTCCTTTCCCGCGGCATGCAGGAATCCAAGCAACTGTGTGAGTACCATGCTGCCTGCACGCTTTGCATCTCCTGTTTTTTCGTGGATGGCGTCGAACATGGCACGCAGCATCGGATGATCAATGAGCTGCAAAGTCTGCTTGCTATCGAGTCCGAGGCTCGTGTATTTCTCTTTCAGCGCTCCGGGGAGCGTCGGTAATTTCTTGGCGATCGCTTCGATGTCTTTCTTTGTAAACCGCAGTGGCGGGATATCGGGTTCGGGAAAGTATCGGTAATCGTCTGCGTTTTCCTTGTCGCGCAGCATCTTGGTCTTTTCTTCATCATCGAGCCAACCCACCGTGATGTTTCCTTTGAGCGGACCTCCGGTCTCTTCCCAAAGTTTGCGCAGACGTTTTTCCTCGTATTGCAGCGCTTTCTCCAGAGATTTGAACGAATTGAGATTCTTGATCTCACTGCGCGGGTTGAGCTCTTTCGTTCCTTTCACCCGCAGCGAAATCGATGCATCGAACCGCATCATGCCTTTGAACATATCCGCTTCAGAGGCATCGATTGCAATGAGCATTCTTCGCAGTTCTTGTGCAAACGCCACAGCCTCATTTGCGCTGCGCAGATCCGGCTCGGTGACGATCTCCATCAGCGGCGTTCCCGCGCGATTATAGTCGCACAGCGTCGTTGAACCTCGATGGGTCAACTTTCCCGCATCATTTTCCATATGCAGCCGTGTGATGCCGCATGTGTTTGTACCGGTGACCCCACCTGCATTGTCCGTGCGTTCGTAGGTCACGGAGCCTCCGCTACTGAGCGGGAAATCGTACTGTGAGATCTGGAACCCCATCGGGAGATCAGGGTAAAAGTAATGTTTGCGGTCGAAATGGTTTTCTGGGTTGATCGTCCCTCCGAGCGCAAGCGATGCTTTCATCGCTTTTTCGATGGCGGCAGCGTTCGGTGCGGGCAGCGTGCCGGGGTGGCCCATGCACACCGGACAGACGGTAGTGTTGGGTGCTTTGCCAAAGGCGTCATTATCGCATCCGCAGAACATTTTCGTCTTCGTGTTCATTTGCGCGTGGACTTCCAGACCGATGATTACTTCGAGAGTAGGCATTTGCTTGGCAGGAGTATATCCGATATTACCGAGTACTCGAATACTTGAGTACTCGAATACCCGAGTATTCGTAAATTTTCACTTGATTTGAAAGTCAGAATAGGTGTATAAACGTTCACCTATGAAATCATACGAACAATTGGATGCATGGAAGCGCGCAATGGACTTGATCCAAGAGGTCTATAGTGTAACAAGGGAATTTCCTTCCGATGAGCGCTTCGGTCTAACTTCTCAGATTCGCAAAGCTGCCAATAGCATTGCAGCCAATATCGCAGAAGGTTTTGGGCGTTATACTTACAAGGATAAGGCAAACAAGTATGTTATTGCGCGAGGTGAATGTACCGAAGTCGAAGCATTCCTTTTTATTGCAGTCAGATTAAAATTTTGCGAGCAGAATGATATTCAACTTGCTCGATTGTTGGTGCAGCAGACAGGTCAGATTCTCTCTGGACTCATCAGGTCAACTCGTAATTCACAATCTAATTTTTGTTGTCCCGAGTAATCCAGTATTCGAGTAATCCAGTATTCGGCTATCGATAATCCACAATCAACACTCCATGTAGATGATCAACTTCGTGCTGCACGACGCGGGCATCGAGATCATGAAGCTTGAGTTCCCGTTCCATGCCCTTACTGTCGATGAACCGCACCGTTATCTCCACGGCGCGTTCCACATCGACGTTGATACCCGGGAGACTCAGGCATCCTTCTTCCATTACGGATGTTTCTTCACTCTTCCAGAGAATCTTGGGATTAATCATCGGGTGCATTTTGCCGTTGAATTTCGCAAGACAGACCATCCATGAAACGCCTACCTGGGGTGCGGCGATGCCGAGTCCTTCGGCACTTTTTACTGTCGATTGCATATCGCGAATCAGTTTGACGATTTCTTTGGTTACTTGCGGCACTTTCTGTGCCTGCGTTCGTAATATGGGCGTATCGGCGCCGGTGATGATTGGGAGGACGGACATACGAATGGATAATGGATAACGGAAAGAGGATAACGGAAAACGGAAAGAGGATAACTGATAAATGATAAAGGATAGAGGATAACGGATAAAGGATAAAGGATCACTAATCAGGTGCAGATGTCACTTTATCCACTATCCACTTTTCACTATCCACTTTATCCACTATCCACTTTCCACTATCCTCTATCCACTTTTACTATCCTTTATCCATTTCTCACTGCAAGACTCGGTTTCCCTGCCATCTTCCTTAACTGTTCCAAGGTGCGGATGTCAGCCTTTTTCATCATTGCAAGGAGCGACTGTGCAGTCATGAGCACATCGGGCAGCGCCCGGTGGCGATTGCTTGGCATCACAACACCGCAGCGCGCAGAGACGGTGTCCAGCGAGTGACGGAATTCATGCGGATGCACCGTTTGACTGAGACGCATCGTGCAGATACATTCCGGCAACTCGACATACCCCCAGCACAATTCTTTCTCCACACGGAGAAAGCCCATATCGAATTCGCAGTTATGGGCAACGAGCAGGCTGCCTTGGGCGAATTCCAGAAACCGCGGCAGCACTTGATCGATGGTCGGTGCACTCACAACATCTTGATCCGAGATCTTGTTGATGCGTGCCGCTTCCCACGGAATCGTGCGTTCCGGGTTCACCAATTGCAAAAAAGCATCACTCTCGTGTATTACGCCGTCGATGATACGTACACCGGCAATTTCGATGATTTTGTCTCCTTTTCGCGGATCGAGACCCGTCGTTTCGACATCAAAAACGGTGAATGTAGGGAGGGGGGACATCGGACTGTGACTATATGCGGAAGAAATGCGTTACGCCAGTCTGTTTAGTTCACGTGCGGTTTGTACTACTGTTGTCTTGTTATGATAGAGGCTCCACTCACCTGTCGCTCAGTTCTTCGGGCTTTAGAAAAGCTGTACGATCCTCCAAAAACATTTCTCAATTTCCGCTCACCCCTCGATCTCACTGTTGTCACCATCCTCAGTGCGCAATGTACCGATGACCGCGTGAATGCGGTTGCCGGTACAATCCTTTACCCCAAATACAAAACTCCCTACGACTACATCGCGGTTCCTCGTTCACAATTAGAAGCAGATATCCGTTCCTGCGGCACGTATCGCAACAAAGCAAAGTACATTCAGTCAATGTGCCGGATGCTCATTGATGATTTCGGAGGCAAGGTTCCCGAGCATATGGATGATCTTGTAAAACTCCCCGGCGTCGGGCGCAAGACTGCGGCGATCATCGCCTATGCAGCGTACGGACATCTGGAGGGTATCGCAGTAGATACGCATGTCATGCGGCTTGCGCAGCGTATGGGTCTGACTCGGCATCATGATCCGGATAAAATTTCCCTCGATCTCATGGAAGCGATTCCACGGAAACAATGGGGACGCCTGACAACGCTCCTCATTGCTCACGGCAGGGCGATCTGTACTGCACGAAAACGCGCTTGCGATCGCTGTGTCTTCCGCGACAGTTGTCCTTCCTCTTTGACGCACGGAAGGAAG
Source organism: uncultured Candidatus Peribacteria bacterium (assembly GCA_964348745.1). Taxonomy (GTDB): domain Bacteria; phylum Patescibacteriota; class Gracilibacteria; order Peribacterales; family Peribacteraceae; genus CAYGDT01. Next base: position 11,525 of record CAYGDT010000007.1, on the reverse strand, counting down.
GATCTGCGTCGCATGCCGTCTTCCTCGATTTGATCATTTGCTCTACCATAGTGAGTGCACCTCTATGTTCAGCCTATTTCTCGCCATGTTTGTCGCAGGGTTGCTCACGATAGCGCTCCCGTGCATTTTACCGCTGGTGCCGATCGTTCTGGGGGTTTCCATCGCGGGACGCAGCAAACTTCGGCCGCTTCTGACGATCGCGGGCATGCTCGTAAGCTTCGTGGGATTTACATTCCTCTTGACTGTCGTTCTCAGCCAATTTGTCGAACTCGCAGATTACATCCGCATTTCAACATACTACATCCTGCTACTCTTCGGTATCGCGTTTGTGACCAGTAATCGCTACGCACAATTGATCGTGGCGATTCTCGGAGGATTCTTTTATTACGACAAGGGTTGGATTGCAGTAACAGTTGCTCAAACCATCGGTGCGATCGCGATGGAGCTCGGCGGCAAAATTGCAACGAAGATCCAGCAAACGGGTACGGATATTCAACGCAAGACCGCGCAGGGGCTTGGGAAGGAAAACCCCTTCACCGCATTTCTCATCGGGCTGACCTTAGGGCTCGTGTGGGTGCCCTGCGCTGGGCCTGCACTCGGATTTGCACTGACATTGGTACGTGAGAAACCGGGTATAGAGGCTGCGGCTTTACTTGCTACCTACGGACTCGGCACGGCGATTCCGCTGCTGCTTATAGGGTACGGCGGACAGGCTGCGGCGCATTCAGTGCACAGGCTTTCGCGGTATTCCGGACGTATCAAGCAGGTATCCGGCGTGCTGCTGATTCTTACTGCTCTTGGCCTGCACTATAACGTGTTCCAGTCAGTGCAGGTTTTTCTCGCAAACAACACGACCTACGGTAATATTGGTGTGGAGATAGAGACGAAGCTGTTTGGGGAGGAGACCGGGGAAACCGGGGAAACCGGGGAGACCGGGGAGACCGGGGAGACAACAGGTAATGCTGTATCATTATCCTCAATCATGACACTTCCCAAACTTCCCAAAATCGTCCGTGCACCGGAGCTTGCAAGTACAGGCGAGTGGTTTAATTCCGATCCACTCACTCTCGCGAGTCTAAAAGGGAAAGTCGTGCTCGTCGATTTCTGGACGTACTCATGCATCAACTGCATCCGTACGCTTCCGTACATTCAGGGGTACTGGGAGAAGTACGCGGTAGGGTTGGGGGATGGGGCGTTGGGCGTAGGGGAAAGCCCCTTTGTGGTACTCGGAGTACATACACCGGAATTTGTGTTTGAAAAGAGTGCGAGCAATGTGGCAAAAGCCATCGAGAAACATGGTCTTACGTATCCGATTGTGCAGGACAATGATTTTAAAACCTGGAATGCGTTTAGTAACCGCTACTGGCCCGCCAAGTACTTGATCGATGCCGATGGGTATATCCGCTATACGCACTTCGGCGAAGGTGCCTACGAAGAAACAGACATGGCTATCGCAAGTCTGTTGCAAGAGGCGGGATACTTCGTGACAAACCCGGGCGAAATCGGCAAGCCCGTACTCACCGGCAGTAATAGGAAGCGTTCACCGGAGACGTACCTCGGCGAGCGAGGATTTGCGCAGTTAATAAATCGTAAGGCACAACCGAGTGATACGGTAGAGCATTACGATGCTCCGAGGGAGCTCGAACTTGATACGTTTGCGCTGGTCGGCGATTGGCAACTGGAAGATGGTGAGCGGCAGATTTTACGCTCGGATACGGGGGAAATCCGCATGAAGTTTCTGGGAAGCGAGATCAATCTCGTGCTCGGGCCACCCACCTTCGCCAAGGCTACGGCGGGCAGGCCTAGTATCGGATCCGCAACCGTGGACGTGGAAGTCGATGGCAAGACAGTGAAAACTTTCACGGTCGATTTCGATAATCTCTACAATCTCTGGACGGGGGAGTATGGGGAACATGAAATTACGCTTAAGATCGAAGGAGCGGGCATGAGAGCCTATGCATTCACGTTTGGGGGGTAGTTTGCGATTATTTTCCTTGTGTTACTGTTGAGAAAATGTAGTGTAATGTACTATTTCTTCTTACATTACCTATGGTTGAACTATCGACCGATCAGCTAATCGAACAGCAATTTGCCGATTATGATCAAGGTCCAAATCCGACAGCGGTTACGAGTGCCGCTGTGAACATTGCGAATCCAGCTGTTTTTGCTCATTTACGAGGGAAGTTAGCCTATGCTTCGGCTCTCGTTGGTTCGCCAACTACACCGATTGCGCACGATGCTATATCACAGTCCTATAGAGTGCTCTCTGAGCATTTGAAAGAGGTTGAGTTGGTTACGTCTCGACTTCGAGGGGAGGTCGACCGATGTCGAAATGCCGTTCAACAGCATTTCGTAGTAAAACTTGCAGATGTTATTGATACGCAATTATCAGGTATTATTCAAGATGACTTGGAAATTGTTGTTGGAGATCTAACTTCTCTAACGAATGCTGATTCGTTTAGGGTCGTTCCAGAATCAGAGGAGAGTTTGGTAGTGCGCTTACGAGGTAAATTAAGGAAGCATAGTGAGACCATCATTGGCATTCTTCGCACTCTTCAACAGCAGTACCCATTCAAATTACGGGTTGCCACTCAGGCTGATCAACAGCCATCTGCTTTTGAGCATGCAAGTAATCGCAGACTGCCGACAGGTCCCGGTGGCAAGCCTGCGTCGAATTCTCCATTGTGGAACTATTTGGATATAAAGGAATCTGATTCATAAAACCCATCGTATTTTATTGCATACTTATCATCGAATACTAGAATGCAACGCTATTACTCCCTTCGTCAATATGGCTCCAACAAGAGACATGATCGTAGAGCAATTTGCCGGCTATGATAAAGGTCCGAATCCATTAGCGGTTAATGCAGCAGCTATAAGGTTAACTTCGACAACCGTATTTGCCGATTTAAGAGCAAAGTTAGAACAAGTAACTACTCTCATCGGTACTCCCAACGAACCAGTAGACAATACGATCATAAGTGAAGACAAGGCTAAGGAATTGAATATAGCGTTAGAAGCGATTGCATCTTCGAGGTTAGTATTTGATGCGGCAGTCGAAGAAAATCTAACACTCATTGGGGTGCACTTTTCAGATGTTGTTAGTGATGTACTCAGCGATGATGCAATGGGTGGTCCAGAAGTTGTGCTCCCTGAAGATTCGGATCTTTGGCTTGTGATGCCTGATCGACAAAATGCTTTGGTAGTACGATTATGGGGGGAATTGAGACAGCAAGCTAATGCGGTATTTGGTAGGCTCAGTATTCTGCAGCCTAGGATTCCATATGCATTAAAAGTTGCTACTAAAGTTGATCGAAAGCAGGGACCAGTACAGCATGGAAGCTCTCGTGGCCCGCTACGTACCGAATCCGGTGGAAAACCTGTTCCGCCTGCCGCAGAGTGGGAGTATTTTGATGTATAGGAATCTCTGAGAAACATAACTATTGTCATGGTGAGACGATTTATTTTCACCTTTGCCATGCTGCATTGTAATATAGGTATCCATGAACTCAGCAGACCCACAATATCTCCGGCTCCTCAAGACGATCCTCGACACAGGGACGCGTAAAGACGACCGTACCGGTACGGGAACGCTCTCGCTGTTCGGTGCGCAGATGCGGTTTAACCTACAAGAAGGGTTTCCGCTGCTGACCACCAAAAAAGTCCACATGAGGTCGATCGTCCATGAACTGCTATGGTTTTTGAAGGGCGAAACGAATATCGCCTACCTCAAAGAGAACGGTGTCTCGATCTGGGACGAATGGGCGACGCCTGATGGAGACTTAGGTCCCGTCTACGGCAAACAGTGGCGCGATTTCAATGGCGTGGACCAGATTACGCAAGTTATTGAGCAGATCAAACAAAACCCCGATTCTCGCAGGCTGATCGTCTCTGCGTGGAACCCTGCCGTCCTGCCGGATACCGGCAAAAGCCCCAGAGAGAATGCCGCGAAGGGCAAGATGGCTCTGCCGCCGTGCCATTGCCTGTTTCAGTTCTATGTCGATTCTTCCGATCGTCGCGGGCGATTAAGTTGCCAACTCTACCAGCGCAGCGCCGATATTTTCCTCGGCGTGCCGTTTAACATTGCAAGCTACAGTTTACTGACGCACATGGTTGCGCAGGTTTGTGATCTCGATGTCGGCGATTTCGTTCATACGTTTGGCGATGTGCACCTCTATAGTAATCACGTGGAGCAGGCACAGACGCAACTGGAGCGCGAGCCGAAAGCACTGCCGACACTTACGCTGAATCCTGCCATCAAGAGCATCTTCGATTTTACGTTCGAGGATATTACGGTTGCAAACTACGATCCTCATCCGGGGATTAAGGCACCGATAGCGGTGTAGTGACGAGTATTAGGTATTAAGTATTACGTATTACGTATCTTTCCGTCCAATGATACTTAATTCTTGATACATAATACGTAATACTAGTGGTATGCGCATTTCCCTCATCGTCGCAGCATCGGAGAATAACGTTATCGGGAACAATAACGCCATTCCGTGGCACCTGCCTGATGATCTGAAGTATTTCCGCACAACGACGGAAGGCCACCCCGTCATTATGGGGCGCAAGAATTACGATTCTATTCTGAAAGCACTTGGGAAACCGCTTCCGAATCGAAGAAACATCATCGTCACGCGCGACCAAACTTACAGTGCTCCCGGTTGTGAGGTGGCGTCGTCGCTTGATGAGGCGATCATGTTCGCACGGAAAGACAATGACAGAGAAAAAATTTTTATCATCGGCGGGGGAGAGATCTACGCACAGGCGATGGAACTGAGTAATGAGATCCTTATGACAAGGGTGCATGCGACGATCGACGGGGACGTATACTTTCCGGCGATCGACGAGACGGTCTGGGAGGAAACGAAGCGCACGGAGCATCCTGCGGACGGTAAGCACGCGTACGCATTCAGTTTTGTGACGTACGAGCGCAGGGGTAGTTTGCACCTAGATTGACGATCATAAATAAATCGCTTATCTTAGCCAAAAACTAATACTTTTTTTTGTTCGATCCGCTCGCTGTTCGCGTTCGGAGTCGGGTTCCATTTTACTGTGGGCACTTCCCCATCTTCCATGAATGAATCAGGATCATCAACGGCAACTCTGAGTATGAGTGAGGTACAGGCACGGGAACTTGTTATGGAGCGAAAAGAGGTGGCTGCACAGAATGCAGCGACGGTAGGGGAGATGAATACAAAGTTCAGGAGCAGTACGGATGATCTGCTCCGTAATCCTGTTCCGCTCGAAGAGGCAACTGCGCAAGATCCTCTTGAGGAGATTTCTTCCCAAAGCTTCGGTGAAGGGGCTTCGACTGCGCAAGACTTGGCTCCGGAAGTGCTACGTAATGAAGTACGAAAGCATGTAGAAGAACTGGACAAAGCTGCCGAAGGGAAAGAGGAAAGGCATTTGATGGAGGCTGATCCGACACGCTTAGCCCAGAATCGTGTCGGTGAAGGAGACGGTCCAATCGAGCACAACAGTGCGATGTACACACGTTTGGATGGTACAGGAAGGGGTGTAGAGATCATCAACCATGCAGATGAACATGAACGAGCACATGGTAAACAGGTGGATGCGCCATTGACGATGCTTGAAGGCCACGCAGAGGTGACTGCAAATGAAGCGACAGGAATGAGTGCTTCGGAACATCGTGAGGGTCAACCTCGTGAAGTGTACGGTGCAGGGCAAGACCTTATTCTCAAAACGACACGCATCATCGGAAGAGATGAAGTTGAGAAAGGCATGACGCAAGATTACAACGGAATGCTGCGACAGTTAATGCTTTCTGATGATCCTGAGGCAAAGAATGTATTGCGGGAGATTGCCGCATCCAACTAGTCCTAACCGATCAACGCGAGAAACTCCTCACGCGTCCGGATGTCATCTTTGATCAGCCCCTTCAGCACGCTTGTAACGGCCTTGCTGTGCTGCTTCCCGACGCCGCGCATCATCATGCAAAAGTGCTCGGCTTCTATAACCACTGCGATGCCTTTTGGTTTAAGCACGCTTTCGAGTGCGTCGCAGATCTGCTGCGTCATGCGTTCCTGCACCTGCAGCCTGCGGGCGAACATGTCGACCACGCGAGCAATCTTGCTGAGGCCAAGCACGTGCTTATCAGGCACGTAGCCGACGTGCACCTTTCCGGTAAAAGGCAGTACATGGTGTTCGCAGAGGCTGTAGCACTCGATGTCCTTTACGATCACCATGCCGTCGGTATCCGCGGGAAACAGCGCCCCATTGATAATTTCGTCGAGGTTTTGATCGTAGCCCATCGTCAGTTCTTTCATCGCTTCCGCCCAGCGTGCGGGAGTCTTTTGCAGACCTGTTCGGTTGGGGTCCTCGCCAATGGTTTTGAGCATTGCTCTCATCAATTCGTCCATACTATTGCTGTATGAGTACATGGGTGCCATCTCTGCGGATGGACGAAGATTATAGACGCAGATCGGTTTTCTCGCAGCGCTGATCCAGTGTTTTTTTAAGCAGATCGGCAAACGACGTTGCAGAACCCGGATACAGGCTTTTTGGATCGATCATCTCGCAGAGCGGTTCCAGCATAAACCGCCGTTCGATCATCGCGGGGTGGGGGATCTCGAAAGGCGGCTTGCCAGCCTGCGGAGCCTCCTGCAGTATTTCATCGCCATAGAGCAGAAGATCCAGATCGATCGTCCGTGGCCCTTTGGGGTAGGGTGGATTTTTCTTCAGCTTCTGTTCGATAGCACGGAGCATCTCCATAATATCGTCTATGGTTGCGTCGGTTTCCATCCGTGCGACGGCATTGAGGAAATCCTCTTGCTCCTCCACGTCCCGTGCAGCGGTTTTATAGACGCTGGAGAAAGCGATTCCCGGAAACGCCGCTCGCAGGTGCTTTGCACACGCTTGCAGATTCGTTTGAGGATTGATGTTACTGCCGATGGCGATGAAGCAAGTTGGCAAATTTATGGACGTGTAATGTTTACAGAAACTCCGCGGGTATCAGGGAGAACGAATTTCCACACGGAGACTTTCACGCTCACCGGATGAAACTCCTTGAGGATCATCTGCGCGGTATCCCCGGCAAATTTTTCAATGGTACACCGCTCCGTTTCAGCAAGATTCTTCACCGCGCTCGTTACGGCTGCGTAATCGATGGTGTCTTTGATGTCGTCGCTTGTTGCCGCTTTAGAGAGATCGAAGAATAATTCAATATTGATCAGTATTCTCTGGGGTGCGGCTCGCTCCTCTTTCGTAATGCCGATGCGTGTGACGATTGCAAGATCGGCAATCTGTATGGAATCCATGGAAGCAGTATCGTTTTTCTCTCTCATGACACTTGTTGTACTCCTCTCTTTTCCGGACTTCAAGAAGCTTTTTTAATCGAAGCAAAGAGTACAGTTTTCTGCGCCAACGGCGTATCTGCGATTCTCCGAACGAGCCAACGGGTGATCACAATCGCGCTGAACATAGAGATCAAGACTCCCATACTGAGCGTGATGGCGAAACCGCGCACGATCGAGCTGCCCATAGTAAACAGAATCGCGCAGGTGATAAACGTGGAGAAGTTGCCATCGCGGATGCTCGGCCAGGCGCGAATAAACCCTGTTTCTGCCGCTGTTTTCAACGTTTTTCCTTTACGCAACTCCTCCTTGATACGCTCAAAGATCAACACGTTTGCATCCACTGCCATACCGATACTCAGGATGATTCCGGCGATACCCGCAAGCGTCAGCACGATGTAATTGCTGGAGAAAAGGAAGAGCGGCAGTTTAAGAAAGGCCAGGAAAATCATCGCATAGGCGAGGAGTGCGATGTCTGCCAATACGCCAAGGAGTCTGTAGATCACAATCATAAAAAGCATCAGTACGAGGGTACCGACGAGAGCGGCGAAGAGGGACGTCTGTAAGGCTTCGGCTCCAAGGGTAGCTTCCACAGTGCGCTGTCCTGCCAGGTGAATAGGAGCGGGGATTGCGCCTGTATTCAGGTCTTGTGCCAGAGCAGAGGCTTCTTCGAAGTTCTGTGAACCCGTGATGACCGCAGTGCCCCCCGAAATCTCGGCCTGAACTGTCGGTGCCGAAACCAGTTGTCCTCCAACGAAGATAGCGAGTCGCTTACCGATATTGTTCTTCGTTAATTCCTGGAAGAGCTTTGCCCCTTCGGTATCGAAGGTGATCTGCACAATTGGAATATTCGTTGTTTGGTCCAGTGTGACGCTTGCTGTGCGGAAGTGTTTACCATCGAGCAGCGTGTCTTTCCAACCGGTTGGGAGGAGAGAGAAGAACATGGTTTGCAACATGATCGTATCTTCAGTTGATGCCACTTCGCCGCGCTGTAATTTGCCGATAATCTCGGTCGCGCGATCGGAGGCGCCGTCGCCGGAGACGGTTAACGACTCGTAGCTTGCGGTATCCGATGTCAGCGTGGGCACTTTGTCCGATCGGATGACGTGGTATCCGAATTGTGTTTCTACCGGATCGGAGATTTGTCCGACACTCAGAGAGGTGGCGACTTGCTCAAACGCAGGCACCATGGTGCCGATGCCAAATGTGCCGAGACTTCCGCCGGTCTTACCGGAAGGGCCGTCGCTGTACTGGCGAGCAAGCGTCTCGAAATTCGCCCCATTATCAATCTTTGCTTTCACCTCATTTGCAAGTGAGAGCGCTTCTTCTTTGTTGCGTATCACGCCTGCATCGGCGGAGGACGCGCCCTTATATGCGATGAGAATATGGCTGGCTGCCATCTCCGCTTGTCCTGAAACGTACTTGCGGAGGAACAGTACCGCTGCACTATTGTCATTCAAATTCACTGATCGCAAATCTCCCGGCTGCATACCCTTGAGTGCCGTGGAGATGGCTTCGGGCACATCGTCGCTTCGTAGCGTTCGATCCGTCCACGTGGAGTGCGTTAGTGTTTTGTCTTGTTGCGAGAGAATATCGAACGCAGTGGATGCTTCGTTGACGAGGCGTCCCGTCTGAGTGCGCGCCTGCAGAACCTGTACAAGGAAGATTCCCGGTATGTCGGTCGTAGTCGGCTGGCCGGCGCTGTCTTGGCTACTAACGTTGATCGTTGCATCGTATTGAAGAACACCGCTTGCAGGCGTTTTGTTCCAAACGCCCTCCAGTCCTTTGGGAAGCTGATCCATGAAGTATCGACGAGATGCTTCGTACGAAACTCCGATGTCAGAATTAAGATCTTGCCCCAATTGCGTCAGCGTCTTATCGGAATCTTTAAGTTCTGCGCGGACAGCGGCGACACGATCGCGAATTTCTTGCTCATATTCTTTCGTAGGCTCGGTAAATTCCTCTTTGAACTCCAGTTGGATCGTTTTTCCAACCGTGTCGATGCATTGCTGAGTATCGATAACGCCCGGGCATTCCACAAGGAGATGCTTCTCGTTGCCGACATAGGACGGCGTAATGGTTGCTTCGCTGACTCCGAGAGCGTTAATGCGTCGTTCCAACACGCCGCGGATGGCTTCCATAATATTGTCCTTCTGCGCTTCTACGCTCTGGAGCTGATTTTGGAGCGTAATCACTTTGTCGCTGCCTGCCCCCTGTGCTTTGAGTGTGGCAATATCTGCTTTTATTGCAGTGATCTGCTCCTGCATTTCCTTCTCGGAAATACGGAATTGCAACTGCGTACCACCAACAAGCTCCAGACCAAAATGAAATGATGGAGATTGCAAGAACGAAGGAGCCCACCGCCGCGCGGTTTGAGGCAATGTAATGATCAAGAGAAACACACCGACGATGATCGTGAGTACCGGCCATGTGGGGAAATGATTTTTTGCCATTATTTGATAGGTGAAAATGTCATATGTATTCCAGTATTCATGTCGTCTGCAAATACTTTTGCAAGATCACCGGATGGAACTCCATCAATCACAAGAACATTCTGCACTTCACTTCCTTCTACGGCGCCAACGGACGCTGCCAACCTCTCGCGGACGAAAATACCGATGGTGTTGCCTTTTTGTTCCTGAAAGAGTGTCTGAATTTTCTGTCTTCCGGCTTCGGTGAAGCCGATCAGAATACGTCCTCTACTCAGCGGAGGTTCGATCGTCTGCCCCTCAACCCAGTCGACGTCCGTTCCCGTGATGCCGGTTGCACGGAAACTCCCGACGTTTTCCACATCGATATCCCCGTCTTGATGCTCGGAAGCAAGAGAGCGCAATTCGAAATTAAACGGTGCAGTCATCTCCTCATTCAACGCATCGGCAGCTTTGGTATTGCCTACCTCCAGCATGATCGTCGTCGCATCGGTCTTTTCATCGAATGTAAGATCGAAGTTGTTGAGCGTGCCGTTCAAGCGTTCGAGACGTCGCTCCACTACCTTCCGTGCAGAAAGAGAAAGGTCGTTTCTGCGTGAGATGTCGGTCGTGTCAAATTGCACCGAATACGTCAGTGTTTTCGATCCGCCGCATCCGGAGATGAGCAGAGCGAATGAAGTTATCAGGAGTAGGCGTTTCATGGGGAGCAGTGTAGGGGAGTCATGGAAGATTGAACATTGAACATTGAAGATTATTTTTTCTCCAAAATTGTGCCTTCTCTCAGCATTTTGCCTGTCAGGTCAATGCCGCGCAGATTGCAACCCCGATCCAGAACACAGCTTTGCAGGACACAGTCCTCAATACTGCAGTCTTCGAAGATAACGACATCGTGGAGCTGGGAGTTTTCTACCGTGCTGCGTTGACCTATCACAATACTGCCGGAGCATTGGCTCTGCCGACACTGAGCATCCTTTTCCAGCAAGACACTTTCGCCAACGATCGAAGCAGTTGCTTCCAGATATGCAGCAAACGAACCGATGTCAAACCAAGGTTCGTTGAATGTGAAACACTCGATCTCTCTTCCGCGCCTTAGAAGTTCTTCAAAAATTCCTCCCACGTTGTCGGGATACTTCTTTGAGTGTTCCACCAGAATCGGCAGCACCGATGCAGGGAGGAGAGAACAGCCGGTGTTCACAAGCGTCGTTTTCGGTTCTTTGGGTTTTTCCTCGAAGGCGGTTACGCGCAGAAGTTCCGATTTCCGATTTCCGATTTCCGATTTCCCGACGATGACTGTGCCGAAGTGTGTCGCTTTCTCGAGGTCGCCGATGTCATGGACGGCAATCAGCGTCACATTCGGCTTCGATGCTTGCAGAAATGCATCGAACGAAAACCCGCAGTAGTTGTCGCCCGTCAGCAGGAGAATGTCGTCATCGATCTTCCGTTGTGTGATCCACTGCGCGACCGCGCCGAGCGCGCCGAGTTTATGGTCGTCGCTTGCCGTGTCTTCGATCAGGATTTCGAGATCTTCTCTGTCCTGCTCTTTTTTCCAGTGCTCAAAGTCATTCTTAAAAACACGGTTGGTACTCACTGTTATCGGTATTCCCGCAGGAATCGCATCGAGGAGATACGAAAGAATTGGTTTCCCTGCAAGCGGCAGCAGCGGCTTGGCGCGTTTTTCGGTCAGGGGCCAGAGACGGGTGGCAAAGCCGCCAGCGAGAATGAAGGCTTTCATAAAGATAGAATACTTGAATATTGGAATATTCGAGTATTGGAATAT
>CAYGDT010000006.1:0-28378 GCA_964348745.1 uncultured Candidatus Peribacteria bacterium | reverse complement strand
GAGAGAGACGGTGCAGTCGTCGGCGGTGCTTTGATCCTATACGCCGGTAAAGGACTTTTATATCGCAGCGGCGTCCTGACGGAAGAAGGTCGCAGTCTCTACGCGGGTAACGCGCTGCAGTGGGCGATTCTCAGCGATGCGATCCAACGCGGGTACCGCACGTATAACATGTGCGGTGCGACGACGGACGAGCGAGATCCGTTGTATGGCATTACCAAATTCAAACTGAGTTTCGGCGCGGATCTGCAGCAATTTGTTCGCTACTCGTCGGTTGGCAATCGATTGATTCGATTCATCGTATATCGTATTCGTCGGCTCTTCGGAAAGAATGAGTGGTTCCCGCTTCTGATTTATCCGTAGAAGCGATACCATACGTGCATGCTCTTCACAACTTCGTGGGACGACGGCAGGAAAGAGGATCTGAAACTTGCGGCACTCTTAGAGAAGTACGGTGCCACGGGGACATTCTATATTTCGCCTCCCGCCACGCACGAAAAACCGGCGCTCAGCGATTCAGAGATCGCCATGCTTTCGCAGCACCATGAAATCGGTGCGCACACGATCACACATCCTCGACTGACGCGCATGAAGCCCGAGGATGCACGCAGAGAGATTACGGATTCAAAACAATGGATTGAACGCATCACCGCAAAACCTTGCACCATGTTTTGCTATCCGTACGGTGACGAAAACGCCGCGATGCGCACACTCGTGCAAGAGGCAGGTTACATTGGCGCGCGCACGGTGGAGCAGCTTCAATTTTCGAGCGGTGATCCGTTCGGTCTCCCGACGACGCTCCAGATCTATCCGTTTCCCTTCCGTCGCAAATTTACACGCTGGTGGCATCCGCTGGATCCCGTCGCGCGTCTGCGATTATTTTTTCCTCAGCTCCTCTCCTTTGGCGTTCTACCCGGCGCCGCAGTCAGCTGGCTCAGTCTTGCCAAAGCGCTGTTTCAATATGCACAGAAGACTCAGCAGCCGTTTTTCCATCTGTGGGGTCACAGTTGGGAGATTGAAAAATACGGGATGTGGGGAAATCTTGAAAAGTTTCTGATCTATGTGCGCCGGCAGGAAAACGTTACGTATACTTGCAATAGCGGTCTTCTCTAAGCTTTCTATGCATATCATCCTCAAGGGATTCGATGATTACATGTGCAAACCTCTCACGGAGGGTATTACGCACGGGCTTCCATTGGAGCTTTGTATTTCGATCAGTGATTTCCCGGACAGGCTTCCGACTCTTGAGGCCGGTACGCAGCATATATGGATATCCGCAAAAACGCAGCGCGCCGGTGAGTATCCGGATATCGACTGGAACGTTATCGCGCCGCTTGATGAACAATTGATCGAATCCATGCGGCACTGCGAAGCGGTGTTTTTGAAGATGATCGGGCGATATGCCATTTATAATGATATTCCGTACGATGAACGCAAGCGCCAGTATCTTCGTCATCTTCGCTATTGGAACCACATGCTGACGGAGAAAAAGATCGATCTGCTGCTGCTGCGGGGCGCTCCGCACCAATGTTACGATCTGGTGCTCTATGAACTTTGTAAATACAAAGGAATCCGTACGCTTTCCATGTTTCCCTTTTTCGCAGTCGATGCGATCAGTGTGGAGGAGAGCTGGGAGGAATCCGGTTCGCTTGTGCGGGATCGTCTTGAGAAGTTACGCAGCGAGTACGCAGATCCTTCCATTCCCGTTCCACTAAGCGACGAGTTCGAAGCGTGTTTCTCACGCTACACACAGCAGAAGCAGAAACAGTGGTACATGCAGAAGGTGCATAAGCATCTTTCGCGGCGCACGTTTCTTGCCAAATGGCTGAAGCCCGCCTTGAGCGTGCTTTCCCGTAAACCTCTCTACCTCCTTCGATCCATTGTCTCGCCCGCGTTCTGGAGAAGAAAACTTAGGCATCATACGACGATGAAACTCTACGATCGCCTGGCGCGCGATCCCGATCTCACGGTGCCTTTCGTCTACGTACCGCTCCATATGCAGCCGGAAGCAACGACATGTCCCATGGGCGGCGCATTCGTCGATCAGGAATTGATCGTGCAATTACTTGCGTCGTGCCTGCCCGATGGGGTTCGTATCTACGTAAAGGAAAACCCCAACCAGGGCGAACTCTGTCGCGATGAAATTTTCTATAACACGCTGCACGCCATTCCATCGGTCACGCTGGTGCCGAGAACGTTTAGTACGTTTACATTGATCGAACATGCAGTCGCTACCGCCGCTGCCACGGGCACGGCGTGTTTTGAAGGGCTCTTCAAAGGAAAACCTGCGATGCTGTTTGGTCACAAGTATTTTCAGTTCGCACCCGGAGTGTACCGCATCCATTCGATGCAGGACTGCAAGAATGCCGTGGAAGAAATCTTTGTGCATCGTAAACAGCCGACACTGCGTGAGCTTCGGATGTTTCTTAAAGCAATCGAGGAAACATCGGGTCTCGGTTATCGCAGGGAGCCGAGCGTGCGTCCTCCGGAACCCATGGAAGAGCGTGCGAGGAAGATGGGTGAGTATATCAACAAAAGGATACAGCAGGACAGTAACTGATCAGGGTTTACGACACACGTAATACAACCAGCTGTCTCCCGAAGCGTAGGGTTCGCTCAGTTCATGACCCGGCAGGTCGAAGACGCGGATATCCGTGAAACCGGCCGACTGCAATTGTTTCTTCTGGGCAAGGGGTTTGATGTAGTACTGCTTCAGCTTCAAGGCATGCGCTCCTTCATTAATAACAAAGTAATCCTGTCCGCTGATTACCTTCCACGAAGGATTGATGGAGCGTGTCTTATACCAGCGCCGTAAGCTCATCCATGTTCGTCGGAGATTTCTATTCAGCTGGACCGAGAACAGTTTCCTGGCTCCGGATATATTATGCGTGGAGAACACGTAATAGCCTCCCGGCTTGAGTAACCTGTGAATGCTTCGGAGCGTAGCCAACCTATCTTCATGTGGCATATTATCGATGCCATTAAAACTGAAGATGATGCAGTCAAACGGTTCGGTGAATGGGAGGTTTCTGGCGTCGCAGACCTGGAATTCTCTATTGGGAAATTTCTTTTTGCACTCGGCGACCATCGCCGCAGCGTAGTCCACACCGATGTATGATTTACTCCGAGATGCAAGGTATGGCGTCGTCCGTCCCGCACCCACCCCAAGATCGAGCACGTGCATGTCTTTGAGGTTCAAGCTGTCGAAAATAACCTGTTCGGGTTTCTGAAGGACATATTCACTGAACATATCCACAGCTTTTTCTTTTTCAAAAGCCTGCAAATTGTGGGTGATCATGTCATCCGGTTCTGTTTTTGTGCCGCTCATATTCTGTGACGGTTGTTTCATATGTCCTCATAGGTGAGTATATAGTCAAAAATTCTCGCAGGCTAAGACGCTTCTTCTTCCAGAAGCATTTTCATGCTGATTTCGGCAAACCGCAGGTCATGCGGCGTATCGATATCGAAAGCGTATTTGTTATCCATCACGTATCCGTGCACACGGTCTCCCCACAGACCGGGGTTTGATGTAGCAAAGAGATTTGCTTTTTTAAAAGCGTAGATCGTAGAGTTTGTAAAATAGGCGGTCTCAAAATCCTGATTACGCACCAGTGTTTCGCGGATCAACTTGCTGCCGTTAAACCGTAGGATCGTACCGTCGCTTTGTTTAGAAACGACTTTGTGCGGGTGATAGTGGTTTGGTAGGAGTGAAATTCCCATAAGAGAATCGATAGAATCGTTGGTACAAATAATCTCCGCAACTTCGCGAATATGAAACGGCCTGCGGCCGGGGGAGGGCGGTTCGAGCAACACGATATTGTCATTCTCGTATCCTTCATTGTCCCGCAACCACTCCACGGCATGTTTCACTGCGTCGTACGACGATGACGTTTCCGTCGCGAACTGAGAAGGACGCAGAAATGGTACGTCGATGCCGTACTTCTTTCCGATTTCGGCGATCTGCGGATCATCCGTCGAAAGTATAAACCGGTCGAATGCGCCACTTTGGAGCCCTGCTTCGATCGTCCAAGCAATCATCGGTTTTCCAAGGAACTCCATGATGTTTTTCCCCGGCAGGCGTGTGGAGTTGCCACGGGCAGTCACAAGGCCGAGAACTTTTTTTGCAGTCATTTAAGATGTATGAAGGAAATTCCGGAGTTTCTGCGCCATAAAAATGTCGGTTGCCGACCGCGATTCATGGGTCATGCCGCCGATATGCGGGACAATGATGCAGTTATGGTGTGTCTTTGCGTATTCCACCAGCGGATGATTGGCAAAACCACGATCAAACTCAAGTTCATCTTCCAGTACGTCCGTTGCATATCCGCCGATTTTTCCTTTTTCAAGAGCCGCAAGGACGTCGCTATCTTTTACGATCCCGCGCACGGCGGTATTGATCAGGATTGCATCGGGCTTCATCTGCGAGAAGGCATCGGCATTGAACATGTGCGCCGTGTCTTCCTTCAAATGAACATGAATGGAAATGACATCGCTCTCCCGAAGCAGCGTTGCGTAGTCCGCGCGCGTGCAATCCGGTGTTGCGAAATCCGCTGTATCCGGACTGCAGGCGATGACGTTCATGTTCAGGGCTTTTCCATACCGCGCCATCCATTTACCCAGTCTCCCGAGTCCCACGATGCCGAGTGTTCTTCCGGAAAGCGTATGTCCGCGGAAATCTTCGCGGTTCCAGCGGTACTGTAGTACATCGTCAAATGCCCATGGGAGGTAGCGTGAGAGGCTGAGCATCAAACAGGCGGCGAGTTCCGCTGTCCCCGTAATCGTTTCGAGAAATGCCTCTTCCCCCCGCAGCGCCAGTACCTCTATGCCGTGCTTCTTTGCTGCCTCAAGATCGATGTGATCTAGATTGGTTGTCACGGTTGCTATCGCTTTCAGTTTTTTTGCTTTAGTAAGGACAGCTTCATCAAGTTGTGGGTAGAGACCCATCACAATGATGTCGTAGTCACCGATGATCGTCCCGATTTCATCTTGGCGTGCCGTGCGGTATGTCACTTTGCCGATTTGCTCAAGGAGTGCGCGAGCCTCCGGCGTGTAGTGCTCCCCGAAGACGTTGAGAATATTCAGCATGCCGTGCCTTAGTAGGTAATGTGCTTCTGTACGTTTGTCGTATCGATCGTGGCGAGAATGCCGGCGATTTTTTCACCCGCATCTCCCGCACCGAAGGGGTATTCCGGTTCGTAGCGACCATGCTGAAGCTGCTTGAGGATCGCATCCTCGATCGCGTTGCTGTCATACCCGACATGCAAGACGTTCTTCGTGCATGCGCGCTTTTCCTGCCTCGTACCAACATCGACAACGGGCGTGCCGAAGTAACATGCTTCGCGAATGCCCGACGACGAGTTGCCGATCATCACCTTGGCGTGGCGAAGGATGTTGACGTAGAGAGGCAGTGGGAAGTGTTTGAAAATACCCACTCGTCCGTTCATATCCCGTTCAAATTTTTTCAGTGAATCGACAATTTCCTGAGCGCCTGCATCGATGTTCGGCCAAAGGATCAAAAAAGGATTTTTTATTTTTTTTGATGAAAGTGCATCGATCAAGGCACTTGCAGCTTTCTTTGCCGAGCCGAATTCCGTGGTGACAGGATGGAACACCACCAGCGCAAAGTCTTCGTTGAACTGGTCTTTCCACGATGCTTTTTTTGCCAATTGCATCAGCTCCTCGCGTAACTGGGTAAACGAGCACGTCGGTGAATGCAGGAGAATGTCGCTTGCGGGACAACCGACGTTGAAAACCATGTCAGGTCGTTCGCCGAGACGCACGATGCGCTCCAGTGCATCCTCGTTTGATGGGAAATGCGCATGGGATAATTTAGTAATCGCATGGCGGATATGCTCGTCGATCGTTCCGGAGACTTCGCCGCCCTGGATGTGCGCGACGAAAATATTCAGAAACGAAGCGGCGATTGTCGCAGCGAGCGCTTCGTAGCGATCTCCATGCACGACTACGATATCCGGCTTAAAATTGGAGAAGACACCGGCAAGCTCGGTGATCGCATTGCCTGCCGATTTGGCCATCGTCACAGGGACTCGTCCGCTGACTTCCGTATGCATGGTATAGGCGATGGGGAAATTTTCCTCCTGAATCTCGCGGATGGAAGAACCGTAGTCATCCAGAAGATGCGTACCTGTCACAAACAGTTGCACCGTAACTTCATCGCGTTTTTGAAGCGCGGCGATGACCGTGCGCAACCGGCTAAAATCGGCCCGATTGTTCGTCATGATGCAGATTTTTCTAGGCATAATCATCGTGATTGTCATACAAAACCTGTTCCAGAGCAAAGCAAAAGGGTACATTGTTGCCATGTTTTCGGGTCTCGATTATCGGCAATGGTGCACGGAGAATGGCATTCACGACCTTGTCGGCATTACCTTGGAAAACTATGGAACGGTCGAGGGGAAAAAGGCGCACGATCTGTATTCCACCGTGGACCCCGCCATAGACATCGCTTTCCCTCCGGAACTTGATGATTTAATCAGGTTGCATTACCTCGTTCGTACGCGGAAAGTGACGACGATTCTGGAGTTCGGCGTAGGAAAAAGCACGATCATCTTCGCCGATGCACTCAGCAAGAACAAAGAAGAGTACGGCGAATATGTCGCAAAGAATCTGCGACGGAGCAACCCATTCGAAATTCATTCTGTAGATACGAGTGAAGAGTGGATCGCCACGTGCAAAAAAAATTTCCCCTCTGCGCTCGCCGGCTTTGTGCACTTTAGTGTTTCCACCGTCCAGATGACGACGTTCAACGGTAGGGCATGCACCATGTATGACCGTATCCCCAATATCTGTCCCGATCTTCTCTACCTCGACGGACCTGATCAGTACTGCGTGGGTAACGACGTCCACGGCATTTCCACGGCTAGCGCAGATCGGCTACCCATGGCTGCGGATATTCTCCTCTTCGAGCCGTTTTTGCTTCCCGGCACGCTGATTGTCGTCGATGGACGCACGGCGAATGCGCGTTTCCTTCGTTCAAATCTCCAGCGCAATTGGGAGTACCTGCACGATACAGGTGCTGATATCCACTTGTTTGAATTGGTCGAAGCGCCGCTCGGTACAATCAACAAACGACAGTTGGAGTTTTGCCTTGGTGACGCGGCGAAGAGATTTGTCTGAGGAACCTCTGATCAACTGACCAATGTGTCATCCTGAGCTCGTCGAAGGATGATACATTGGCGAATGAAAGGAAAAATGTATGGTTCGACGAGCTCACCATGACATTTTTCAGGGCTTCCCTAGATGCCATTCGCTTTACTTCCGTTGCAGGACTTCCTGCACTTTTTTCGTGAATGCATCCGTGAATGCGGCGGTACTTTGCTCATCGTTGAGATCCGTCAGACTCTCCGTATACCATTCCGTCAGGGAGCCGTGCACACGCGTGTCTTCCATAGCTTTTAGGAATCTGCGTACACCGAGCATGTCGGGTTTCTCATGGCGCTCAAAGATCGACTGCATCGCTTCCTTGCAATCCTGCGTTGTGCGGATCTGAAACACGCAGGGAGCATATTGGTAGTAGGTGTGGCCAAACAGTAGCACCGGTTTGCCGCGGAAGAGTGCTTCCATGCCGGCAGTGCCCGTTCCCGTCGCTACTGCGGCACAGCTTTCGCGCAGTTTGAATGTGTCTGCATCATGTTTTACAAAACGTACGTTTGGCATGTTCGCCAGCTCTTGAAAGAAAGCGAGATTCCTTCCTACAATACCTTCCTTACGTTGGCGCGGGTGTTCCTTTATGTAAATTAAAACACCGTCGGGAACGGTTTGTGACATCAGATGCGTGGAAATGGTCTGATCGACAAACGCTCCCGCCATGGGACACGTGGAACATTCCGGTTGGTACTGAAGCGGGAAGTAGATATAAGTTTTTTCGTAGTCCGGTTCCACCGCATGGCGATCGTAGTACTGCCTTAGATGCTCTTGCATGCGGGCGTTGAGTACCTTTTGCCATCTGCGAGACCAGTTAGCCACGCAAAAGAGCGTCCAGATCCACCGCAGAGCGACATCGGGCTTCGAGAGCACTCTCTGCGCAAACCTGCGTATGATGCTGCGGGGTTGATCAGGGAAGATGACAGGCGTTTTTCCTTCCGGTTGCGTTTGCTCCTCGTAGTACTCCTCAAACTGCGGGCAGAGCGTTACTTCTAATTCTCCTTGCTTGCAGATTTCGGCATATCGTTTGCCGATATCCACAGTAGATTCTTCGATATCCTCATGAATGAAGCCGGTGTCTTTTATCAGTGTCGCATGGCAGAAAACGACAGGAATTCCTTTTAGTTTGCACAGTGCATGGATGACGTGGTCCGGCATCTCGTGCGGAAGCGTAGACGAGAGGAGGAGATTGATCTTGTTGCGTTGCAAAAAATCATTCCAGAATCTTAAGTGCATCAAATAGCGTTGCTTGCGTTCGAGATAGGGAACATTTCTGGCGTACTCCAGACGAATCATCATGTACATAAAGAGTGCTTCGCAGTCGCGCATCGCGGTGATGATTTCCTCGTCCAGCGGGAGGAGCGACGCATGATCCACTCCTTCATAGAAGCCCTGCCGCAGATCCGCGGAGTAAAACCACGGCTGATTTTCTTCGCTTAAGTTCGGGTACCGGCAACGCCTGAATCCCAAACTTGCGCAGAACGCAAACGGCAAACGGTTCATCATACCCACAATTACCCCGTGGGAAACCGTGCCTGTAAAGCGGAGTGTAATGGCGCGAATCGGTTGCATGGAAGTTCTGGAAGAGAAATATTTATAGGACGTCGGACCAAGCGACCTGCATGTCCGGTTTCAGATCGCGCGTCGCTGTTTTACCAATAAGACCTTTATAGTCTTTCGCTTTGATCTCGCCGGTACCGGGACGTTTCACCCAGATATTTTCTTTGGAGAACACCTCGCCTTGTTTCACCGGTTTGATCGTAACAACGCAGGCATAGGCGAAGTCGATGACATTGCGTTCTTCGGAGAGAATATCTTTTGTCCCTCCGAGTGCGGCATGTACGGCTTTCGATCCTTCAATCAAATCCTTGAGCTCGCTTGGATCAATGGATATCGGGATATCGGGACCTTCCCATGATGTGTCGGACGTGAAATGTTTTTCGAGAATGGATGCGCCAAGCGCCACTGCCCCGAGACACGTCCAGATACCCATCGAATGGTCACTGAGGCCGAGCACCGCATCGGGGAATGCCTGCCCTAGTTGTGCGATGGCTCCCAGCCGCACTTTGTCATAGGGAGTTGGGTACATCGAAGTGCAATGCAGCAGCGCAAACGGCGTTTTGTGCGCGCGCAGAATCTCTACGGCAGGCGCCACCGATGCAATGTCATTCATACCCGTACTAAGAATCACGGGTTTGCCGTACGCGGCGACATGTTCGATCAGCGGATAGTTGTTACACTCGCCGGATCCGATCTTGATCGCCGGGACATTCATGGCAAACAATCGATCCGCCGCCGCTCTGGAGAACGGAGTGCACAGATACATCATGTTTTTACGTTCAACATATTCTTTGAGTTCCACTTCCTCTTCCTGCGTCATGGCACAGCGTTGCATTATATTCCAGATACTCTCCGTCGCATTCCCCGGAATAACGTCTTTCGCCGCTGCGACCATTTCGTCTTCCACCACGTGCGACTGGAATTTCACGCACTCCGCACCGGCATGCACTGCGTCATCGACCATCTTTTTAGCCTTTTTCATGCTCCCTTCATGATTGATGCCGATTTCGGCGATCACAAACGGAGGGTGGTTGCGTCCTATCCTGCGGCCGGCAATGGAAATTTCACTCTGCATGGAACACGGTTCAGTGTATCAAGTGTATTTCCATGCCGACAGATCAATTCCCGCTTCTTTCGCAAGTAATGCATTCTCCGGCGCATATTCAGCTTCGAGCGCGCGGCGTGTATCTTGCCAGAGTGGCATTTCTCCCTCCTTCCGGTTCCATCGGATATTCCACGCCTGCAATCTTCGCATAATTCCTGCGCCGATTCCTCCATAAGGCAGCACCATGCGTATCCATCGTCCTACCTGAAATACCGCTCTGCTCAAACCTACAAAGGCAACGGTATGGCTCTCGTTGATGCGGCTGCTTGCGTACTGATCAAAGAACGACGGATCAATATCTAAAAAACGGCAGATGCTTTGCAGTACCGCCCGCGCGTCCTTCGCCACGTCTTCGTAGAGTACGACAGCGATACTGTCTTTCGGAAAAACTTCGCGGTACTTCCGGTAGTACCTGATGTAATGACCCTCTTCCCTGAGCGGAAGTCTTGGGTCATCAAGCGCTTTTTCGAACGTGGAAGGTACATCGCCTTTCTGCAGGCGCAATTTGTAGTGCGAGAGCGCGCGATCGATCGGTTCCCTGAGCATGACGATCAATTTAAGATCCGAATCAGCGATGGTTGTACGGATACGCTGCGGCGCCTCTAGACTGAAGAAATTATTGACGGAGATTTCACCTGCGCGTCGCTCACCTCCATAATCTAGAAACAGGTGTCGATACCAGTTTTCCCCAAGCATGAATCGCCGCCACATACTGAAGAATTCCGGTTCTTTCATAGGTGCGATGAAAATATCGGGGTGTGTGGAAAGCGTTTGGTGCAACCAAGTTGTTGCAGAGCGCGGTGTACCGAGAACGAGAAAATTCGGCAGGCGTCCCTGCGGCGGCTTTCGACTCCATTCCTTGCGTTGCCGGAGCAGACGCTCAGCGCTCTCCCATTCGTGGCGTAGGTTCCAGTTCCGAGTGATCGGCGAAGCAAAAAACGGCGTAGCGCTGCACGCATCGCGCAGCGTGGCGTTTGTATTTCTGATACGCAGATAGGGTTCCCGTCTCTCGGGCAGTACACACTCCGCAATTTCTGAAAATGCGGAGTCAGGCAGTGAGCGGATGTACGTTGAAAATTTCATTGAAGGTAGAGGGGGACTTAAAATTTCTGTTCCTCCCAGAGTTGGAAAAACACGCCGCGTTTCTCGAGCAATTCCTGCAGTGTTCCCTGCTCTTTGCAGCGACCGTCGTCGATGACCACGATCCTGTCGGCGTTCTTGATCGTACTGAGGCGATGGGCGATCACGATGGAAGTCCTGCCGTGCACCGCTTCGTCGATGGCTTCCTGAATCAGTTTCTCTGTTTTGCTGTCGAGTGAACTCGTTGCCTCGTCGAGAATCAAAATCTCCGATCCTTTCAGCAGCGCACGTGCGATGGAAACGCGTTGTTTCTCTCCTCCGCTGAGTTTCACCCCACGGTCGCCGATCAGTGTTTCGAGTCCTTGCGGCAATGCATTTACAAAATGCCGGAGTCGTGCGCGATCCACAGCGCTTTGCAGATCATCCTCAGAAACATCGCTGAGTCCGTAGGTGATGTTGTTTCTGAGACTATCGTGGAGTAACAGTGTCTCCTGGCTGACGAGAGCGATATGTTTCAGATAAGAATCGAGCGTGAATTCTCGAATGTCTTTTCCGTCGAGCAGGATGGTGGATGGAGGACATTCGTAGTAACGCATGAGCAGGCTGATGAGCGTGCTTTTTCCTGCGCCCGTCGGACCGACGATGGCCGTCATCGTTCCTTTGGGCATATCAAAAGAAACTTCCTCAAGCACGACGCGGTCGTCGGAGTAGCTGAAGGTTAGGTTTTTAAACGCAAGCGACTCTTGCAACCCGAGGAATTCTCTGTCGCCGCCGTGTACGAATGGTTTTCCCTCGTCGCTTAAAATTTCCATGACTTCGTCCAGCGGGCCGCTTGCGTTTGCGACAATACCGCGGAACCCCGAAACGGTCCCGAACTTACTTGATGCATTTAAGATTATGTAAAAGTACACGAGCAATGCGGGTGCCGATGCGATCTGATCCCTGCCAAGGATGAAGAGTGCTGCGATGAACACGACGGATGCGACGATCAACGTGATAATTTCCTGCAGAGGAAGAATGAGGTTTTGGAGCATCTTCACCTGGAAATCCAGCTTGGCTTTCGTGTCGCTGATGCCCGCGAAGTTTTGCAGTTCTTTTCCTTCGGTTCGGTAGGATTTTACGAGGGGGATCGTCGAGAGAATTTCCACGGAAGTTTTTCCGAGTTCACTGCCGCGATTGGCGATGCCGCGTGAAAGTCCCTTAATGCGAACCACCATAAACTTGATGGCGAAGTGCAGCACGACAAAGAGCGGGAGCGCAACGAGCGTCAGTTGCCAGGAAATCATGAGCAATACGACCAGATACACCGCAAGGGAAAACAGCGCGTTAATCAGCTTGTCGATCAGCAAAAACGGACCGATCGCCTGGCGGGAGAATTCCTGCAGGAGTGTTGCATGGTGACCAACGTTGGTGGTATCGAAGTAGATTTTTCCAAAACGTAAATAGCGGGAAAAGAGCGTGCTTCGCAGGTGGTGTAGCGACCTTTCGCCGAAGTAACTCATACTAACAACGGCGCAATAGCGCAGCGCGTCTTTGAGAATGTACGCACACACAAAGCCGCCGAGCATCACTCCAAAGATCAACCGGTCGTTTTGGAGCATGGACTGCGGCAGACGATGCAGCAGCGGACCGAGCATCGGCGCGTCGAGAACGAACGTGAAGCTCTTATTCAGAAATCCATTGAGAATGGGAATCAGCAGCCCAAGTCCGGTTCCTTCAAAGAGCGCAGAGAAGAGCGATAATCCGATAGGAATCAGCAGAAATGCGGGATGCACGTTGATGACACGCAACAAGGTGAGGAGTTTACGGGTTGCCGATGCAGGTGCTTTTTCGCCGCGCATTTGCCAAAGAGAATAGCAAAATACACGAAAATACACGAAAAGAAGGGTGATTTAGCATACACTGGCATTCGCCATGCATATCGCGCTTCTCAATGACGATGCGTTGCCCGTGTCTCAGGGCGGCACTGCCGTTGTTGTTGATCGACTAAGCAGGGGATACAAGCGCGCAGGGCACAGCGTTACGTTGATCACGACCCATCAAGATGCCTCGCAAGGACGTATTGTTCGCGGTGACGGACGGATCAGCATCTTCAGTAACTATCCGCTTAAGCTGCGTCACCGGCATTGTCTGGGAGACAGCGCTATGCGGGCTGCGCTAACAGAAGTTTTTTCGCAACTGCGCCCCGATGCCGTCCACGCAAATAACATTCATGCACATCTTACGTATGAAAGTTTGATCATCGCAAAGAAACATACGAGCAAGATCATCCTCACAGCGCACGATGTCTTTCTTGTCGCCTTTGCCCGCGTGCGTGGGGAGCGGTTTGAGCACTGCACACTTCAAGGAAAACCGTATCGCATGCATGGCATCGAGCATCTGCTCAGTGTCGGGCGCAAGTACTGGCCGCTACGAAACTCTGTAATCCGCACGATTCTTGCTCAGTCGCAGGCAAAGGTCGTTGCGATTAGCGATGCACATCGCCGCTTCCTCACAGTAAACGGCATCAACGTCGCGGCGGTCGTTTCCAATGGAACGGAGGTCCTGCCTCCCGTATCTGCCAAGCAGATCGAAACGTTTCGCAGTCGCCTGCGCCTCACTGGTCCGACGATTCTCTTCGGAGGACGGCTCAGCGACGACAAAGGCAGCACCGTACTGCTCGAGGCATTCGCGCGCGTGCGCAGCGTGTGCCCCGATGCGCAGTTGCTCATTGCAGGCGAAGCGGAACGTATTACCGAGCAGCTTTCCCATGTTTCCGACCGTACGGGTATCGTTCTTGCGGGGTGGTTACCGCCGGATGACATGCGCGTCGCCTACAGCGCCGCGACACTCACGACCACGCCATCACTGTGTTTCGATCCGTTTAATCTGATGAATATCGAATCCATGGCGGAAGGTACACCGGTGGTTGCAACGTGCTTCGGCGGCGCACCGGAGATTATCGAAGACGGGAAGACGGGGTTGATCGTGAACCCGCGCGATACCCAAGCATTTTCCGATGCTCTTCTAACATTGATCAATCATCCGGAAAAAGCTCGGGAGATGGGTGAACAGGGGAGACAGCGCGTTCAGGAAATGTTTTCGGTGGACAGGCAGTGCGCAGCGTACATCGATCTTTTATCGTAAGTTCGCTTGTAATTCTGAGAAAGAAAACAATTGTCACCCTGAGCTCTGTCGAAGGGTGAATATGCGATTATCGTCACTAAATTTGGATTTTGTAGTAATGTAAGTTTGTGGTATAATATAAGGAAATGGCAGAAGAAACACCAGACAAACAACCCCCTCCACTAGAAGGAAACGGCGAAAATCTTCTTCCTGTTCAAGAGGAAAAACTCACTCCGGAACAGAGGGATGTTCGTGATAGAGAGAGGAAGGAAAGGGTGGCCAAGGCGCAGGCCACAGAGAGCGTGCTCAGTGCGGACGATCTCGGAAAGGCGGAAACACATTTAGATGTATACATTGCAAATCAAGAAAGGCTCCATACCGAAATCCGAGATCTCTACGAGGATGATGGAATAGAACCGGGAGATCTAATGATATTATCTGGAAAAGATTCGGTAACAGTAGAGAAGTTTGATGTATCTGGAATGTTGTCCAACATTGCTGAAGCAGGTAAGAATCTCGTCACTCACGTGGTAACGACTGAAGATATTGCGCAAGTTATTGAAGAGCAGAAAGAAAGAAAGGAATATCTTAGGAATACAAATAGTGAGTTGAAAAATGCACCAGAAGAAACGATCGATAGCATAATCACTCTTCTCAAGAGTGGTCGAGCCAAAGAGGGAGACATGATCACATTGTCTGGAGTCAATTCAGTAGGAATCACGAATAAAGATTTTGTACCCGAAACACTAGCTAATAGTCCTAAAGCAGACCCGACTGTCGTGCATCATGTCGTTACTTCTGAAGATATTTTGAAATTTCCCAAGCGGATAAGACCGCAAATTGGCAGCAGAAACATTCGGCGTGATTAATTCTCTCTCGCTGCTCCTATCGGTTTGTGTTTATCTCAAATTCACCTACGGGGTTGTAGTTCAGTTGGCCGCCCGCCACAACACATACACCATAACTACCGCACGGTATTGAGCAGATACCGCACGAACGCGTTGAGTGGTGGAACGGTAGGGACATCGCCGAGGTTGATGACTTTGATATTCGGTTTCACCTTTTTAATCGCTGCAACCTGTTCCTCGGTGTAGCCGATGATGTACTCAATTCCATTGAGATCAAACGGCTCTGCGAGCTTGCCCCGCTTCGAAAGGAAGTCGATGGTAACAGGATGCACGGAGACGTAGTGCTGTGGCGAAAAAATAAAGAGATCATCTCGACGTGGCCCTGCAACCACTGCGTCAGAGGGGATTTTACTCAGTGCCTCCGTTGCAGCGTAGACTTCCTGCGTTCTGGAACGCGCGTACAGCCGCGAAAGATCTTTGCGCGTTGCCTGCAGCAGTTGTGCACCGATCAGCACGGCAACCAGAATTCCCACGAGTGTGGTTTTGCGCGGAGAGAGTTTCCAGGAGTTGGCTACAATTGCGACGATTGCAGATGCACCGATGCCCGCAAAGAGCGCGAAAGCCCATACGAAATTGTTCAGATGTGAACTCACGAAGAGCAAGACAAGGCGCAGCAGGAATTCCATGGAAAGAATCAAACCTCCAATGAGCAGTACCAGTGATTTCCGAGTGCGCCATGCGATCGCGATACCAGGGAAAATAAACAACCAGAGGAATGTGCCACCGACATAGTCCATCATAAAGTAATCAGGAATGCTGTTGATGAGCAGCCACGTTCCGGAACCGATCCTATCCCAAATCGTAAAGTGTCCTGCACCGAAAATGATCCGGTAATTGAGATCCTGCTGATTGACAATGAACGATCTGCCTGGGGCATTTTTTTCCATTTCCGCGTCGAATTCCTGTTTGTAATGCGCATACAGGAATTCATCGGGATACAGATGCCCTTCGCCGGGTTTCGCCTGAGCAGCCAGAGGATAAAACACCATGATGCGTTGCATCGGAGACATGTCCGGCTGCAGTGCGCTTGGGATATACGGTGCCATGAACATGAAGTACGCGGCCGTACAGAAGATCAGTATCCGAACCAGACATCGTACAATGTTCTTGCGCTCCTGCCACAGGTACCCGAGTGCCATCCATGGCATAAACGCGAGGTATGAGTGCTGGATTCCGAGCGTTATTCCGAAACAAACACCGCAGAGAATGATCGTGAGGAGCGGCCGTTTGGAATGCAGTTTCAGGAAGATGCCAAAGCAAAGGAACAACGGAAGCAGCGCAAAACCGTATCCACCTATCGAATACGCAGACAACCAGGACATCGGGAGCAGCGCATACACGACAACGGAAAACCATGCCACACTCCGATCAAAGAGCATGCGCACACTCCACCACAGTGGCAACATTGAAAGGCAGAACCACGCAACACTGAAGCCGACCCATGCGTTGACGTTGTCCCACGCAAGAAAAGGATGGAACAGCGCGAGTATGACAGGCAGCATGGGCTCCCGCGCATCTGTGATCCGCCCGGATTCCACCAGTATCTTCCCGTATTTCAGCGTATCGGACACGGCGTAGGGGTATCCCATGAGCAGTATCGGCAGCATGATCAGGCCAAACACACCAATAAGAAACAGGATCAGGAGGACGAAGTGCGAGAGTGGAGAGAGTTTCAGATTGCGCATCGGACGCATGGTACTGGAGCAAGTGGCATTTCGCGATCGTAGGTTATTGACTAATATAATTAATAGTTTACAATGGTTATATGTCTGAAGAACAACCATTGCGATCAGAAGAATTTGATCAGCCGGGAAAAATTGAATTTGCTCCTATCGAATTCGATGAGGGGGATCCACAGCTTCTTGCCTCAGCAATCAGTATCGCGCTTGTCTCCGGTACAGATATTGTAGCTACGTTAAGAAACGCGGAAGCAATGTACGAGCATATGGAACCAATAATGCGAATCCAATTGGTTGAAAGCGTCGCCCTTGCATGTGCAGAGCATCCGGATGCACTCCTTTCGCAGATGGATTTCTGGAATTCGTTTGGAGAAGCTCCTGCGAGTAGATTTTACACCGCTTTGCTGGAGAGAATAGAAGGATTAAACCCTGAACAGTTTGCCGGAGTGATCGCGCGTGCGAAGATCATGCGTTATGGCTATACGTGGAAGCGTTTTTCTGATGAAGCGGGTGCGGTGCAACATCTTCCAGGCGATGTGGATGCGTATCTATCTCAAGCTGCAGAAAATGACCCCGATGCAGTTCGCATGTATTCGCGGATGCGCTATGAACAGCATCGTGATGGCTATAACCGTGCAAAGCCCTATCTCGATGCGGTGGCACCGCTTGATTTCAATGCAGACCATGACAAGATCATTGCATTGGGGGTGGAGCATCTCGAAGCATTTGAGGCACTCATGGAAGCCTTTATGTTTTTACAGAAAGCCGTACAGATTGACCAAGAACACGGACACGACATGTTTTGCTTGTGCACGGATGATCGCATTGTGGATATATCATTGGATGCCCGCTTTATTTCGGCGAAAGATGCTCTCGGACAATTCCAGAAATTTGAGCGTGCTTTTGAACAAATTGATACCACTCAACTTAAAGCAGGAACGCCGGCTCTCGTACGAAAATTTTTAAGCAATGCAGTATTCCATGAAGCCAAGGCTTTGCGCATGCTCGGCCGCGAAGAAGAGGCGGTGGCTGCGGATGCACGCTATAAGGAATTGCGCCCTGCAGTATAAGATCGGGCTTTTCTCCTAGCCCCAGCCCCAGCCCCAGCCCTATGCTGTAGGCAACATGGACCCTAGGTTTCTTGCCATCATTCCCGCACGCGGAGGATCGAAACGATTCCCCGGTAAGAATTTGGCGCTGTTTAACGGCAAACCGTTGACTGGTATCGCGGCGGAGGTTGCTAAGGCGAGCGGTGTGTTTCAGACGATCTGCATTTCATCGGATAACGAGGAGATCATTTCTGTAGCGACCGAATTCGGTGCGGATGCCATCCATAGACGATCGGGTGCGCTCGCGGGGGACAGTGTCCAGCTTCCCGAAGTGTGCAAAAGCGTTCTCGAATACTTTGCTACAGAAGGGAAAATATTCGATGTCTTTGCGATCCTCACTCCCATGAATCCTCTGCGCGCGGTCGATGACATCGTAGCGGCGCGCGCGATCTTTGAAGAGACCGGCGCAGATACGGTGCTCAGCCTCGCGGTGCATACGCACTCTCCGCAGCGCTCACTTGCGGTTCGTGACGGTCGCATTGCGCAGTATTTTCCCGATGAGGAACTGGAGAAATACGAAAGCGAGGAACGATTGTATTACCACGATGCCGCAGTAGTCTTCGTGCGCACCGAACCGTTTTTGCGTAGCGGAAAACTGCACGGGACGAACGTTGCTCCGTACTTCACTCCCGTTGAACGCAGTGTAAACATCGATTATCCCATTGATCTTGCGTGGGCGGAATTCCTCTCGTCGCGTTCCTCATAAACTATGCGGATTGCACTCTTCTCGTCGACCATCGATCCCGGGGACGGCTACGGCAATATCACCAAAGAGTACTGCACGCAGCTGCATGCAAATGGCACGTGCTTCGTGCTCTTTTTACCGCGCTCCCAACAAATGATCGTCGATGCCGCAGGGCACCCCTTCGCGATCCGCTGCGAGCTGCCGGAATATATCTTCCGCATCTTTCAGCCAAAAGCGTTGCGGTACTTTGTGCCGACGGATGTCTCGATGTTCGATCTGGTTCACAGCCTCTTCTCCTTTCCCTATTGTGTTCATGCGTTGATATCGGCCTCGCGCTATAGAAAGCCTTTCATGATGGGCGCACAGGGAACGCATGGTGTGCGGCCGTTGACCTACATTCCGGAACGCTGGCTGCTGAAGTGGTGCTACCGACGCGCGAAGGCGATTGTTGTGCCGAGCGTATTCACCAAAGAAAAGATCATCGAATATGCCAAGTGCGCATATCCCATTACCGTCATCCATAACGGCGTTCGCTTCGATCGATTCCAGACCAAAATTGATCTCACTGATCTAAAAAACCGTTACGCAGGAAAGAAAATTCTTCTGACAGTCGGCGGTCTTTGGGGGCGCAAGGGGCACGACTTGGTGCTACGTGCGCTGCCGAAAGTACTGCGCGAGCGTTCAGATGTCGTCTATCTGATTGTCGGCGACGGCAACCGGAAACAGGAACTGATGGATATCGCGAAGGAACTTAACATTTCGCATGCGGTGGAATTTGTCGGACGGAAATCCGGAGACGATCTCGTCGCATACTTCCAAATGTGCGATATTTACGTGCACACGCCGCGCATAGTCGATTTAAAATTTGAGGGATTTGGTATCGTGTATCTGGAAGCCAGTGCCTGTGGCAAGCCGATCGTCGCAACCGATGCAGGAGGCGTGCGCGACGCCGTACTCGACGGAGAGACGGGGCTGATTGCGCCTGACGGAGACATAGATGGTGTGGCAAATCACATTATCCACCTGCTCAATACACCGCAGTATGCCCTTAGTCTCGGTGAGGCTGGGAAAGCCTATGCGCAGGCCAACGATTGGCATTGCATCGTTAAAGCATTTCAGAATCTTTACACAAAAATATCCCTTAATACATAATACTTATCCCGTAATACTTCTACACTGTCTTCATGTCAAAATTGCTTATTACCGGCGGTGCAGGCTTCATCGGCGTGAATGCTGCCGATCATTTTTTAAACAAAGGCTGGCAGGTCACCATACTCGATAATTTCTCTCGTAAGGGAACCGATATCAATCGCGCGTATCTGGAGAAAGCACACCCGAAGGGGCTTTCGATCGTCACGGCGGACATCGTGTCCGATCAAGATGTACTCAGATCCGAGTGCGCCAAAGCCGATGTTGTGTTGCACCTTGCCGCGCAGGTTGCGGTGACGACGTCGGTGATCGACCCGCGCAGTGATTTCAATTGCAATGCGCTCGGGACGTTCAATGTTCTGGAGGCAGTCCGCGCATCTGCCGCACAGCCGATGCTGATCTACGCTTCCACCAACAAAGTGTACGGCGGGCTCGAGCAGATCGGTGTTACAGAAGGGGAGAAACGCTACAGCTTTGCAGGAGGCATTACGGGTGTCGATGAAAACGTTCAGCTTGATTTTCACTCGCCCTACGGTTGCAGTAAGGGGGCTGCAGATCAGTACGTTCACGACTACGCGCGGCTCTACGGACTCAAGACCGTCGTACTGCGGCAATCGTGTATTTACGGCCCGCACCAGATGGGAATCGAAGATCAGGGCTGGGTCGCATGGTTCATGATCGCCTCGCTCTTCGGTCGTCCGGTGACGATCTACGGTAACGGCAAACAAGTGCGCGACTTGTTGTACGTCGATGATCTTGTTGCCGCGTACGATGCGTGTATCGAGAACGCAGACAGCGTCGTCGGGCAGGTCTTTAACATGGGTGGTGGTGCGGGTAACACGCTCTCTCTTCTGGAGTTTCTTTCATTGTTGCAAGACGAGCTCGGTATGGAAATCAATTTCTCGTACGGGCATACGCGTCCCGGCGATCAACCGATGTTCGTTTCTGATAACGGCAAGTTTATGAAAGCGACGGGTTGGAATGCGCGGACCGGTGTGAAGGAAGGTATCGGCAATCTTCTTGCTTGGCTGAGGGAGAATAAAGAGAGTTTGAAACGGTTTTATCAATGATTCACTTCTTTCTTTGTCTGCCCGACAAAGAAAGAAGCAAAGAAAACGCACCGCGCGCCAATCGCCTCTCCGCCTGCCGCAACACCCCCCGTGGCGCGCGGAGCCAACCCTTCTTTTCTTAACTGCGGGCGGTCATCAAACATGGAATTTTGCTGATGAAGTTACTGTGCAGTCACCTTTTATTGACTGGAGATCTCTTCTATACACTCACACACGCGGTCGATCTGCTGATCGGTGATGGCAAGACCGGAGGGGAGGTAGAGTCCGCGCGATGCGATAGATTCCGTGACGGGATAGCATTCAGCCGGCCTGCCCGCCGAAGCTTTAGCGCAGGCGGGCTGCGAGTGGCAAGGCAAAAAGAACTCACGCGTATCGATGCCGCGTTCGAGGAGCGCTTTGGCAAGAGCATCCCGTGACAGGTCGAATGTATCTTCCACTAGCACCGCGTACATCCAATACACGTGCTCCGCATAGTCGCGCGTGACGGGGAGGCGAAGACCGGGAATCTTTGAAAGACGCTCTTTGTAGCGCGCAGCCATGGAGCGCTTTCGTTGCAGGAACATGTCGATCGATTCCAGTTGCCCGAGCCCCAACGCCGCCTGCATGTTGGTCGGACGGTAGTTGTAGCCGAGTTCCGTATGCAAGAAACGCTTCTCACGCGAGTGCGCCAGATCTTTCAGGGATCGTACGCGTAGAGCGAGTGAGTCGTCGTCGGTGCAGACCATGCCGCCCTCGCCGGTTGTGATGATCTTATTGCCGTAGAAGCTGAATGCATTGATCGTTCCGATCGAGCCGCACCGTTTTCCCTTGTAGGTCGCGCCATGTACTTCTGCTGCGTCTTCGACCACGGCGATGCCGTGTTTGCGCGCGATCTGCATGATCGGATCCATATCGCAAGGCAACCCGTAGATATGCACCGGCATGATCGCCTTGGTGCGCGGCGTAATGCGTGCTTCTATCAAGCGTGCATCAATATTGTACGTGTCGGCTTCGACATCGACGAAGACCGGTGTGGCCCCCGTATACATCACGGCGAATGCCGATGCGATCATGGTGAAATCCGGAATGATCACTTCGTCGCCCGGTCCGACGTCGAGCGAAAGCAGCGCAAGGTGCAGTGCGGCGGTTCCGCTCGTGACGTAGATCGCATGAGACACCCCGATATATCGGGCGTACTTTTGCTCAAATTCCTCGATGTACGCTCCCGCGGAAGAGACCCAGCCGGTTGCAAGTGCTTCTGAGACATAGCGTTTTGCCGCATCGGTAATCAGTGGTTCGTTGACGGGTATACGTTCGATACTCATTGGTGATCACGGAACGTTTTTTCATCTTCTCTGTTTCCGGGATACGGCCCCTGTTTCACTTCTAAAATCCGCGTGGGCTCGAGCATCGTCAGTGCGTGCCCTCCGCGCAGGAGCACCACACAGTCACCGCCATGCACCGTCCATTTCCCGAGCGTATTCCACTCTTCATCGAATATCTCCACAATCGCGGATCCGCTTTGTATCCAGAGGAATTCTCCAACGTCGGGTAATGTAAGTTTCCTGCTTTTATGGCGGTGCGCAGATACCTCATATCGCTCTGCACGTTCAAAAACACCGACCTGAAGAGGGTCTGCGTCTTCCGTAATAAATCGTATGCCGCTTTGCACGGGGATATCGGACTGGAAATATTTTGCATAGATACGACCGTCTTTCTCAATAATGTGAATATCATCCATGGTGACGAATGAAGAATTACACCCAGTATAAACGGCAATCCGTCTCTGTACGAATGATAGGAGTCTTTTCTTCTGTTACAATTTCTCTATGTTGAAACAGATTCGATCCCTACTGCCGGAGGCAATCCTTCTGCTTTTTGCGCTGTATTTCAGTTTTCGCGAACTCGGGACGTTCCCAGCGCCATGGGTCGATGAAGGGCTTTTTCTGCAGGTGGCACGCAACATCGCCGCAGGCAGAGGGTATGTTCTGCAGGTACTGACATACCAGTGGCCTGCCCCGTATATTCTCGGGGTTGGGCCGACGTTGATTTTACCCTCCGCGTTCACGCTTTGGATGTTCGGAGACAGCGTTGCTGCCGCGCGGGCGGCGAGTGCAGGCACGACGGTTCTTGTCGGTATCGCGTTCTACATCTACTGCCGGACGATTTCCGGACGCAAAAACGCGCTCTTTGCGACTGCGCTACTGGTATCACTTTCGGCATTCATCAACACGGGGGAAAACCGTGCTTGGCGAAGTGCCTGCATTCGGATTTGTGCTGCTCGGGCTTCTTATACTTGAGCGCTTCGATACCAAAAAACATGCAGTGCTCGCCGGAGTGTGTTTCGGGCTCGCGGCCGTTACGAAAATTACATACGGCATTATCCTGCCGGCGCTCTTTATTGCGTGGATCGCCGAGATCCTCCTGCGCAGGAAGGACCATGTTCTTCGCCTCACCCTCATTGCCATTCCCGCGGCTACCCTGTTTTTCGCTTGGCAGTGTGTTGAGTATGCCAGTCGACCGGGTGGGTTCCAGGAACTTGTGCGTTACGGATTCGCCGCCGGCGGCGAAGGGCTTTTCCCCGTATTGCTGCGCGATCCGAACACGCTTCTTCGTTTCCCGTTCGTCTATTTTGCAGCGCTCTTTGTTCTATTTCTTGTCGGACGCAGATGCAAACAGTATCCGATCGCACCTGCAACGCGCATCTTCATTCCTGCGTTCATTGCGCTCTTTATGCTCTACTTCATCAATGGTCCCATTTGGTACCGGCACCTGCTTCCGGCGCATATGATGCTTCTGCCGTTTGTGCCGCTCAGTCTTTTTGCCATAGCACCTCGTCGCATCGCAATCGCCACGCTTTGCTTCTTTATACTTGCACAGGGCTGGTGGCAGTTCGATCATCGCGGATCGACGCCTTCGGGAGAGGCATCGGGAGCGGCTGAGCGTTTACTTGCCCAGTATGCCGACACGCCCATGGTGATCAGTGCGCCGGATCTCTACGTTCTGCTGTCGGAAGTGCCTCAAAGATTGTTTCTCTCGGAGGAAGTTCTCGGTCGAGATTTCCGGATGTTCCCCGATCTTCCGGTTCTGCCCGAGGAACACTGTCTTCCTTGGGTTCGTAAACTCGGATGGGATGAGCAGAAAGCGCTCGGAGACAGAGTGAGAGAACTGTATCGCCGATATGTGCTGATTATGCCTCCTGCAAGTTGCGATCATGACGCATGAGAGAAAAAGCAGTATCCTGCAGAGGAGCAATGAAAATCTTTCTTACGCATCTGCCGAAATTCTTGACGTATGTCGCTTGCGGCGTCACTGCTGCCGCAGTGGATTTCGGCAGTTATTTTCTGATGTTCCATTTCGGCGTCTGGTACATCGCAGCATCGGTCATCAGCGGGACGCTCGGTTTCTTTGTCGCTTTTTTACTCCACAAGTACGTGGTGTTTCAAAAACGGGACTCTTTCCTCGCGCACCTCGGCAAGTATTTCACCGTCGATATGTGTAACACAGCATTGGTTACACTGCTGATCTTCCTGCTGGTGGAGAAAGCCGGTTTCGACCCCCGTCCCGCTAAAATCATCACATTTGTGCCCATGGTTTTCTGGAATTTCTTTGTCTATAAGTTCGTAGTTTATGTCTAGACGAAGACCAATTTTTGATGCATAATCTCTTCATAATATGCCGCAAAAGCGCGCTTTGATCACCGGCATCACAGGACAGGACGGCTCGTATCTTGCGGAGCTGCTACTTTCGAAGGGGTACGAGGTTCACGGCATTGCTCGGAGATCTTCTACGTTCAATCGCGAACGGATCGACCATCTCTTCTCCGATAAGCGTCACCCTGATAAGCCGATCGAACTCCATTATGGCGATCTTGGAGACAGTAACTCGCTTCTGCGAGTCCTGATGAGAATCCGCCCCGACGAAATTTACAACCTTGCCGCGCAGTCGCACGTCGGCATCAGTTTCGATATTCCCGAGTATACAAGCGATGTTACCGGCATGGGTGTCGTGCGTTTTCTGGAGCTGATTCGCAGCACCGATTTGCCGACGAGGTTTTATCAGGCAAGTTCCAGTGAACTTTTTGGAAAGGTGCTCGAAACGCCGCAAACCGAAACGACACCGTTCTATCCGCGCAGCCCCTATGCGTGTGCCAAGGCATTTGCATTCGACATCACCAGAAACTACCGCGAGAGTTATGGCATGTATGCGTGCAACGGCATTCTCTTTAACCACGAATCGCCGCGACGCGGCAAGAACTTCGTAACACGCAAGATCACCTACAGTCTCGCGGCCATTCGCGCGGGCAAACAGAAGGTACTGGATCTCGGTAACCTTGATGCGAGGCGTGACTGGGGATACGCACCCGAATACGTCGAAGGCATGTGGCGTGTATTGCAGCAACCGGAACCGGAGGATTACCTGCTCGCTACCGGTCGCACCGCTTCGGTCAGAGAGTTTTTGGAACTCTGTCTCGAGCGCGGCAGGTTCCGTTATGAACGCAGGGGTGAAGGCAACGATGAGCAGTATGTCGATCGCGATACGGGGAATGTGATTGTCTGCATCGACAAGCTGTATTACCGCCCGTCCGAAGTCGATGTTTTGCTGGGTGATCCTTCCAAAGCAAAACGGCAACTGGGATGGGAAGCTACTACCACCTTGGAACAACTTGCCGATATTATGATGCAGGCGGACTTTGCATCCTTCGGGATCCCTTTGCCTGAGAAGGGTTTGGTCGGTGCGATGGCTTTCTGATCAAAGTGCGAGATACGTCCGTCCTGCTGCGGTAATCTTTTCTTTGTCCAGTACGTTTTTTACATCGTAGATGACGCCGCCTTTTTTTGTGGCATCGATGTATGCCTGCGTGCCGAAATCGATGTATTCCTTGTGTTTTACAAGTAGCAAGATCGCATCGTATGGCCCATCATTTAGCGTTCCACTTTTGTAGTTTACATCTATCCATTCATGATCTCCCTTTGCTACAAATGGATCGCAATAAAAAACATCAGCACCTTTTACGGTTTTGAGCCATGACATAACGTGAAATGATTGGCTATTTCTTATATCAGGGATGTTTTCTTTAAATGTTAATCCCATTATAAGGATCCGTTTATCTGTCACCAATCCTCCAATTGCTTCGATTGCCTCATTTCCAATAAAGATGGCCATACCGTCATTGACTGCGCGTCCCGCAGTAATCACATGCGTTGTCATGCCCAGTTGCTGTGCTTTCTCGACAAGATAATACGGATCCACCCCTATACAGTGCCCGCCCACGAGTCCCGGCTGGAACGGGAGAAAGTTCCATTTCGTCGACGCAGCTTTAATGACCTCCGTCGTTTCGATGCCGATTTTATGGCAGAGCAATGCGATTTCGTTCATGTAGGCGATATTCAAGTCGCGCTGCGCGTTCTCGATGGCCTTGGACATCTCCGCAGTCTTGATGTTCGGTGCACGGTGGATACCCGCAGTGACAATCGAGCCGTAGAGATCGCAGAGAACATCGGTTGTGTGTTCATCCTGTCCTGCGACGATTTTGACGATCTTATCGATCGTGTGTTGCCTGTCGCCGGGGTTGATCCTTTCGGGTGAATAACCGAGAAAGAAATCCGTACCGCAACGCATGCCGGATTCCCGTTCGAGGATGGGTCCGCAGATTTCTTCGGTGACTCCCGGATATACGGTGGATTCATACACGACGATCGCCCCTTTTTTTAGGTGTTTTCCGACCGTCTGCGATGCTTTGATGACCGGAGTCAGATCGGGCTTCTTGTTGTCATCCACCGGTGTCGGGATCGCCATGATAATCACGTCGCACACGCGTATTGTTTCTGGATCGGTCGTGAAATCGATGCCGACCGCCTGAAGATCGCTGCCTTCAATCTCATTCGTGCGATCATGTCCGGCGTTCAGCTCTTCTACGCGTTTTACATTGATATCAAACCCGTGAACGACATATCCTTTCTTGGCAAACGCGTAAGCGAGGGGAAGGCCGACATAGCCAAGGCCGACGATGGAAAGAATCGGTTTTTGATCCATGTTATTGGAAAAATATTATAGTATTAAGGGGCAAGTATTAAGGGATAAGGGTTACAAAATTGCATATCCCGTTCTGCGTGCTCCTTACCCCTTTCAATAGGAAATCATGCTTCATAAGTTCCTGATCCAAAAAACATCGGTGGCACACATGCAGTTCCTCCGTTATTTCTTCGTCGGCGGCACTGCCGCCGTGGTGGATCTGCTGATGTATACCGTGTTGCTTAAGTACGGGGGGTTCCACTACATGCTTGCTGCATTCTGCGCATACATGACGGGTCTTGCGTGGAATCACTTCCTCTGTGTGCTCTGGGTCTTTGAGAGCAAACATAATCGCGCCAAGGAATTTCTGATGGTGTTTTTCATCGCCCTCGGGGGACTGCTATGGACGTGGTTCATTCTCTACGTACTCATTGATCTTGCAAACTTGGATCCTGTGATAGCAAAAATGATTTCACAAATTCTCGTGCTGTTTTGGAATTTTACGATGCGGAAGTTCTATGTCTTCCACTAATACAATCTTTCTTTTCGTGACGGTGGGCAGAACTTCATTCGTATTCAAAGGCTGCATTGTCACTATTGGTTAGTGGATCATATGATCCATCTCCATCATAACCGACAATTGCATCATCTGATTCAGTTCCAGCATCAGTCTGTGCAGTAATTCTCACCTGTGCATCTGTTCCTAAAACACCTACGACAACAAATCGAAAGAATTCCCCTTCTTTCATAATGCCTGCAGCGACTAATGCGTCGTTCGGCATTGTAAGTCCTATTATCCCTAATCCTCCATTTCTTCTTTCGTCAAATATTTGATCTGATGGTACACCCAAACTTGTAGCTAGTTTACGTAATTGATCCATAGGACAATTAACAGCAACTGCAGTTTTCTTGGCACCAGTATTTACTACTTCGGCGTTGATAATTGTTTCATTCATAGCATAAATTGGAATCAAGAAACTACTGTATTTCCTGTTCGCTACATAATCAAGCAATATCCTTCATCCTGTTTAAGACATCCACTTCAGCACCCGTATCACTCCCATTTTCGCAGGCTGACGATGGGCGGAAACATCGTGACGGCCGTAGATTTCGCTCTTATACGTACGATAATATTCGTATGCCTTCCAGAGCATCTCTTCATTCGTCAGCGTTGGTTTCCACTGCAGTTCTTGTTTGATCTTTCTTGTATCGAACTCACTGTCCTCCGCAATCATCTTGTACTGGTACGGCCCGAGGGGGGAGAGCCCGAGAGCGTAGGCGAGTTTCATGGCGAAGATGGTCGGCGCTTTCGGCAGGTACCCAACGCGCGCTCCGGTCGCCGCTTTGTCGATCACGTACTGATATACATCCTTAAATGGTTTCACATCATCCGATCCGATATGGAATATATTCGATCCTTTGTAGTCAGCCGCCCTGAGGAATGCATCGATCAGATCGCCGGCGTAGATGAACTGGTAGCGGTTTTTCCCGCCACCAACGACCCAGACCTTGCGTCCTTCATCCATGAACTCAAAGAGGATCGAAAGTAAGCCGAGCCGTCCCGCGTCCATGATCGTCGGGCAGCGGATGATGACACTATCGACATCGTCTCGGTATTCCTGCAGCACCTGCTCTGCGGCGAGCTTGCTCCTGCCGTAGATCTCAACGGGGTGTGGAGGATCATCTTCCCGCACGGGTCTCCCCAGCCCCTGTCCCCAGAGGCAATTACTGGAAGTGAAGACGATTTTTGGAATCGCAAATTTCTTACAACAC
>CAYGDT010000005.1:0-30196 GCA_964348745.1 uncultured Candidatus Peribacteria bacterium | reverse complement strand
CCCAGAAGAGTTTGTATTCCTTCCCCATACTCTCGGTGAGGGAGAATGCTTCGTAGAGAAAATCCGTCAACGAAAGCAGATCGAGTTGCGGCATGGCGATTTTCGGGAACGCATCCTGCGGATTATCCTCTGCGGTTTCCGAGAGAACGGCAGGCGCGCTGAATCCATCGGTATTGCTCTGTGTCGGTACGATCACCTGCGGCAGCGCATCGGCAATCAGTCGGGAGAGCTCGGTTGGAAAATCGGGGAGCGGCGCCAGTATGGGGTACTCGGGTTCCAGTTCTTTACCGTCTTCTCCCACACGCGTTCCCTCAAGAGACGGCGGCCGGATACGATCGAAGTCGATGCGGATTTGAATCGGAGACAGTACGGGGAGTTTCACCGTTTGCTGCGGTGCGCGGAACGCGGTGAAGTCCAACACAAGATCGGGATCGCGCACGGTATCGGGGAGTTGCGGCAGCAGCGGCGGCAGCGGGAAGTATGGGTCGCACACTTGGTCCGTCGGCCATGCAGCCGAAGATTCAGCCGCTCGATGTTGCGATACCGAGGCGAGGCATCCGAAGTATTCCGTAAAGATCGCAAGGTCGATGTTGCAAGAAGGAATGGAATTTTTTATGCATTGCAGAAGCGAGGCATCGTCCCCTCCGGCGCACACACCTGCATCGAATGCCTTCATGTCCTCCAGACAGCCAAGGTACGGACCGAATCCACCCGTCGTATCTCCGCCCTGCTCTCTGCCGGGAAGCCACGGATCGAGCAGAGAGTAGACGGGTGCGGTGAATCGTTCGTTCTTGCACCACGGCATAGTTGCGCTGTCGTGCGTGGCGCGCACAGTATCCTGTGTCTGGCGCCAGATGTACTGCATGGTCTGCAAATCCCATTCATTATCCAAATACGCATTGTATGCATCGATATTGTCATTCAACCAATCACTGATTTCCTTGCTGATTTCCTTTTGCTCTCTCAGCAATTTTCCGACATAGAGCGGCAGCTCCGCACGCAGTTTACGGACGTTATCGGCCTGATCGGCGTACTCTCGCAGGCGTATGGCCACTTGTCGCGCCTTGTCTCCTCCGGGCTTACTCAGCTTGTCTTGGTAGCGCGCCCAGGTTTCCCAACCCTGTGCTATGGAGCGCAGCTCCGTCGGATTCATGATCGGCACGACGATAGGGACAGGTTCACTTTCTACTCGTAGCAGGAGC
The DNA here is from genome assembly GCA_964348745.1 of uncultured Candidatus Peribacteria bacterium. Classification (GTDB taxonomy): domain Bacteria; phylum Patescibacteriota; class Gracilibacteria; order Peribacterales; family Peribacteraceae; genus CAYGDT01. The sequence continues at coordinate 28,994 of CAYGDT010000005.1, read as the reverse complement.
GCGCGTTCTAAAAAACTCGCGATGTCCCCGAGGAGATCGTTTCTCGCCTGAATCTGCACTTCGATGGGTTCGCTGCGAAGATCAGCCGATGGCAATTTGGCAGCGGGTTGCGGTGGCGTGAAAATGGGATCGAGGGGATTTACGTCCACTGTCCACGTTGTCGGGAGCAGCAGACGCACGGTTGGCGGCGTAAAGTTCTTGTGCATTTCGGTTTCCACTCTGTGCCACCACTCCACAAAGGTGCGCCGGTCTTTGGTGAAATCTTCGTCGGTCGTGATCGTATCGTCGGGCGTGCGTATGAGTGCACCGCTGCTCATCGGTCGCGAGGAATCCAATTGAGGCGTCGCGCGTTGCTTGGCGCTGTCTGTGGTGAGTAACGCAAACGAAAGTTCTCCATGATACTGCTTTCCGAAGACCTGATCGTTGAGCATCGAAAACGCACTCAGGGCGACATCGGTTTCGTCCGTACCTTTTATCTGCGAGAACCAGAGACTCCTCTCTTCGGTAAAGGGTCGGACGGGATCGTTGAACGGGTTATCACTGAGCGTTTCTTCGTAGGTGCCGTGCCCTTTTTGGGTTTCAGGCATGTTCCAGAAATTGACACCGTTCCCGTCGCCGTCATCCGCTTCGTAGTAGGCAGCGATCACGCAACGCTTTTGCGCATCTTCTATCTTTTGCTTCTTCGCGTCTTCGGGCGCCAGATCGTACATGCCATAGCAGGCGACGGGTATGTTCTTTTTTACGTGATCATCCTGCGGCACGAGCGGCAGCGCGGCGCGTTCGTACGATGCGTTGTTGTAGTCGCGAAAGTACGAAATGTACCCGCGTGATTCCGTGGCCTGTTTGTAGATATCTTCCACACTGAATCCGTCGATGCACTGGTCATTCGGGAATGCGCCGTCGGGAAGTTCGATCCACACGTCGTTTTTTATAACCGAAACGCTGCGATCATCTTTACGGCACTGCTGTCCGGTACAGGTGATACAGCTGGCTCCGCGGAAGTTTGGGTCCGTGGGGATCGTTACTTCCGTTCCATCGGGCACATAGTACCCGTCCGCGTCCGTACGTCCGGGATCATCAAACACTGTCGGATCAAAATTGATTCCGCTGAATTGTTGGTCACTGCAGCATTCATACACTCCGCTCGGTTCCCACCGGTCTGCAAGCTTGTTGTTTGAATTTGCGGAGTGCGATATCTCCAATGGGAATCCGCAGTCGCCTTTTTCATACTGATAGACGGGTGTCGGTACCGGTTCGCCGTACTCGTCGTACGTAAGGCAGACGCCGATCTGTTTTTTCCAGCGGATGTAAACCCAGGAATTTAAGTCCTGACAAAGCCCGCCGAGCGGGCCTTCACTCTGCAATTGTCCGCAGAAATTTTCACCGGGTCCCACAGTCGAGCCTCCGCCGCATGCGTACAGTACCCCATCACTCTGCGGTTCGTATGCCTGCTGGCTGCCGCACGCGACCGATGATGCATCGTCAGGGTTTCGGTTTCCCGGCTTGCCGAGGGTATCGAGTGGCCGCTGGCACGGGTGGGAGCAGAAAAACCCCGGCTGGTCGCGCGGTCCATAGTTCTCCGTTCCGGAAGGCCACGTACGCGTATCTGGATGCTCCGGCGGACGGCAGACGGTCGTAAAGCCGCACGTCGTGGCGGTATTTGAAGGATAACTGTAGCCGGTGCTTTCGTTCGAAAAGTAATCGGTGAGTCCGCCTTCTTCCTTGCGGTCACCAAGACCGGAAAGCAGATTACCGAATGCGCGCACAGTATCCCTGCCGGGTACGCCGCTCACCTTTGCGATCAGTCCTTCCTCCGGATTCGTTTTCTTCGCGCGCGCGTCCATGCCGGCGTCGTCGGTAGTTTCGTTTGTATTATCCAGTTTCCATTCGTTGTTTCGGGTTTTCGTCCACTGATTGTCGTTATTGTCCACACACCGTGCGCCGATACGCGCGTCTGCAGACGGAGGACATAGCGCCTCAAGCTGCTGAAAAACGCCGTTGACCTGCGTCGTAAAATCCCACCCGCCGCACATGGCTTGCGAGAGGTTTGCAGGAATATTCACTGCAGGATCGTCGCTGAGCGCACTGTCGATTACTTCTTTGATCGCATCGTAACTGGCGGGATTTGCGTCAGGGATACGGTACGTTTGCGCATCGGTCTGCGGAGCATGCAAGAGGAGCACCCCAGCGAGCGCAAGACATACAAGGATTCCGTGCCGGTGAGGGGCCATTGTAAACCGTGTCAGACGTGAGGAAGGATTGTCGTGCTCTATCGTATCAGGAAGCGACGAACCTTTCTTGCATCGCACCCCGCACGCGTATCACCACGCAATGGATTTTTTTTTCGTGCAATCGAAAATAATTGCGTGTCCAAAATTGCAGGTGTACAACTGTGCACACTTCGATTCGTCTGCAGGCTTGCTGAGACGCAGGCACACAGTCTCTCGAAGTAGTCACATGCGATCGCAACATTCGTGACATCCTCTACTTCCATTACCCCCTCGGGATATGTTTTCACTCAATCGCGTACACATCATCGGCTATCAGACACAACCAGTAGAAATCCGTCAGACCCCGGGAGGGGCCAGCGTAACGGATTTAAATCTTGTCGTTCCCTATACGTTCAAGTCGGACTCCGGCGAAATGCTGAAAGGCAAAGGATTCCACACCGTGACGCTCTGGGGCCCCATGGCGGATGTCGCAGGACAGTATGTCCGTGCGGGATCGCAGCTTTTTATCGCAGGCAGACTGCAGACAGACAGTTGGGAAGACGAGCAGAGCGGCGAGAAACGCAGTAAGACCAAGATCGTCGGTATGGACATGATTTTGCTCGACCCAAAGGACGGTCAGCTGTCCGCACCGGAAGGCGCTCCAAACGTCTGCAATACCGTCAACCACGCAGAAGTCGTCGGTAATGTTACCCGCGATCCTGAAATGCGCACGACAACCAATGGTCAGCAGGTGCTCACCATCGGCGTTGCGACCAATGAACGCTGGAAAGATAAAGCGACCGGCGAATTAAAAGAGCGCTCAGAGTTTCATAACGTGGTGATCTGGGGCGAGCTTGCGGCAGAAGTTGCCCGCACGATACACAAAGGAAACCGCGTCTACGCTGCAGGCCGTGTTCAAACCAGAAGCTGGGAGACGCAGACGGGCGCAAAGCGTACAACGACCGAGATTATCGCAGAGCAGGTTTGCCTGCTTGGTATCAGCAACGCTGATGCAAAAGATGCCATTTCTGCTTCCGCTGCAGGAGCTTCTCGCAAAGGGCAGTCATCTGCATCCGATTCGCGTGCAGATTCCCGTAATGATCGCGAGGCAGATGCCGTCGCTGCAATGCCGGAGATCAGTTATACATCAGAAGTAAAGGCGGAAGATTTACCGTTTTAAATGCGTAAGGGGGAAACCTAGGTTTCCCCCTTACGATATCCCCTTTCCTTTCAGCGGAATCGCTCCAGACGGGCAAAGCCCGTCTTCGCGATAATATTATTTATCCAATTCGCGTTCGGTTTAGGGCGTCTATAAATGGTATTTTGTAGCTTACGTATAGGAGACAATCGCATCCAAGTTTGAACATAGAGTAGCAACGTTCCCTCTCCCATAGGGAGAGGGACAGGGAGAGGGGCTTCCTTAATCGTACCCCCTCCCCCAACCCCCTCCCTCTGGGAGGGGGCTTTTTGCTGTTACTCTCGAGAATGATGGGAAAAAACCAAACCTGACTCTTTTAAACATAATCAAAAATTTGTCCGAAATGACATTCTGTGGAAGAATATTTATGGTTAGTTTTGGCACTTTTCTCTTCCCATGCTTTCCCATGACAGAACAAAACGAAAAAACCAAGAAATGCCCAAAGTGCAAGGAAAGCATCCTTTCTGGCGCAACGAAGTGTAAGCATTGCGGTGGCGATTTACGTAATTACTTTGTTCGGCATAAAGTCATAACTGGAATCCTTGTTCTTATCGTATTGGGAATAATCGGATCTGCTTTAGGCGAAGACACCACAAAAACAAGTACTTCAACTCCGACGAATAATGCCGCTGTTGAAAAATCGGCTAGCAAAGTTACCAAGGCTAATTGCGATTCAGTAAGAAGTGGCATGACCCGTGAGCAAGTAATCAATCTACTTGGAGAACCCTCTTCAACTTCGGAATCTGAAATTGCTGGTTTTGGTAAGTCGGAGTTTTTACATTTCCAAGAAGGTTTTTCTACCAAGGCTTGTTCAATTACGTTAAGCAATGGAAAAGTAATGTCTAAAACATGGACGGATCTATAAAGTGCCAAAACTGTTTTGTATTTTTCAGAGTCACATCGGACAACACAACAATCGAAATAAACACTTTTTCGCGTTCACACCTGCAATCTTTAATCGTGCGACTGCATTATCTGTAATGCATTGGCAACGGCTGCGGCGATCACCGATGATGCCAGCATCACTGCAAGCAGCGTGCCGGTTGTTGTTTGACCATTCAGCAGCGTCCTGCGGTTGCATTGCTCCCAGTGGGTTCGCTCAAAAGCGACTGTCCGTTCATCCCAGAGTGGAGGGTTAAATCTGCGGAACATAAAAGGAGAGTATGGTAACAGCTAAAACTCCAGCGTTCCATCCTCTTTTACAAATCGCATCTCCACTTGTAGCCCTTCGCCGATTCCTTCTTCGATGGTGCGTACGACATTCACGGCATCATGAAACGAACCTTCTCCGTCGTTGATCAAAAAATTCGCGTGTTTCTCAGAAATATGCACCCCGCCGGATACCGTATCGCGCAAACCCGCAGCGTCGATCAATTGCCACGCGGGGGTGTCGCCCACTGCTTTAAAGCACGAGCCTGCCGTCTTTGCATGCGGCTGCGTTTCGATGCGTTTTTGGAGCAGGCGTTCTATTTCGGCTTTGATGACGGAGGGATCGCCCTTCGGAATCATGAGAGTGACTGACCAGATGACTGGTGAAATTGCGAATTGCGCCTGCCTGCTCCTCGAGTCTGAGCGACCTCGGAGTCGAAGACCGGCAAGGCAGGAATTGCGAATTGCGAATTCGGTAATCCAATGCTTGAAGATGCTTTCGCGGTAGCGGAACTTACACTCCTCTTTACTCAAAGTCTTCCATATTCCATCGACGTACGCATCGACTGATTCCACAAACGTATCGATCCAGATTCCTTTCGGGCCTTGCCCTGCGTTGCCGAACACCGCTCCTCCAGCGGTACCGAGGATACCCGTAAGAGGTGAAAGATCGAGTCCCTGCTCTGCGAGTTCGTTAATGAGTTGCGGGAGGTTTTTCCCCGCTTCGACGGTGACGGTTGCGACGTTGCTATGTTGCGACGTTGCTATGTTGCTAGGTTGATGTGTTGCTATGTTGGAAGCCATCATCCTGACAACCAATGCGTTGATCTCTCCATCGGCAAAGATCGTATTGCTGCCCCCGCCAAGGACAATGAGTGGCAGGGTGTGCTTGGTAGCGAATGCGACAGCTGCCTCGATGTCGTCTTTTGTTTTCAGTTCGGCGTAGTAGCGCGCGGTGCCACCGATACGCATGGTTGTTTTGCCTTTCAAAGAGACATATTCCTGCATTTCCATCACACAATGAGTGTAGTGCAATTCTCCATTCTCCATTCTCAATTCTCCATTTATTTCGTCACCACATTCGCAAGCCTCTCCATACTTTCAGCCAGTTTTTGGCTGCGGCCTTTGCGTTTCATGCGTGAGAGCGCCCAGATCAATACCGCAAGACCGAAGAGCGTCCCTGCGATCATCAAGAGTTCCTGCTGATGCAGCACGATCTCCCACGGCGTCAGAGCGATCTGTACCACCGCCATCACAAAAATACCGATCAGAACGCCCGTACCGAGCGTCACCGTGATCACTTGTTCCTTGTTCTCCTGATTGTCTTGGGGTGCGGAAGCGAGATCCGTCAGCATCTCAGCGCTGATGATCACCGGTTCGCTTCCCCACTGCTTAAAGAGCTGCAGTACCTTGCGTTGGAGGATCAAGCCGACAAACGTTTTAAACGGTACGGCGGTTTTCCCTTCTACAATCGCGCGACCTTGATCGGTTTTTAGTTTGGCGTCCATGGTTTTGAGTGTAGCAGAAGTGTCATAGCAAGCGTAGTCATCTGCTGGATCATCACTCTATCTGTTCTTTCTTTTCGTCACCGAAAAGAAAGAACCAAAGAAAAGGTGCGGCGAAATTGCAAACTCGGTCGCCACAGGCGACCTCGGACATGCAATTTCGCCGAGTGAAGGTAACTTGACATATATTCCATAATGGATTATATTTAGGAAGTCATTTGCCCCTGTTTTCCCCTCTATGTAATGTCTGGAAACATTTCTATCTTTATAAACAATCTACCTCAAATGAGTTTGGAGGATAGTATTGTTGCTCCTGACGCAGACGGTTTTTATAATTTCGATGACAACTATGGTGATGGTCACTGTGTGACCAGGAAGCCTATGAAGCTAGATGATGAGGTAGATGAAGAAGCAAGACTTAAGGCAGCTCAAGCAGCACTTGTAAATGCTGACATTAGGGATGTTGAATTACAGATTGGTGCCGGTAACGGTATCTCAAGAGAAATTTTTGGGGTTGTGTTTCAGACGAATGTAACTGGTCTTTTAGGTAGAATCATTCATGAAGCCGATGAAGATGCCCATCCAAATGGTGGGGTGATATACACAAATAGGGAATTTTCTAACGAAGAGATTGTTGAAGCTGTTAAAGACCTTTTACAGCAGACATACGATAATTTAGTAATAAAATAGGGGGAGGATCTACAATGAAAATTCCTGAATGTATCACCCGTCATTCCATCACCTTCCTCGCTTTTCGTAGCCTCTCCATTGTTTTTTCCTTTCCAAGGGCAGCGGCGATTTCGAACGCACCCGGGCTGAAGGGGAGGCCTGTGAGGACTGCACGCAGCGGCCAAAGGAGCTGACCTTTTTTTATATCCTTGGCATCACAAAGAGCAAACAGCGTTTTACTGAGCGAATCTTCGGTCCAGTCTTGAAGCGTTTCAAGGTTGGTGATCAGCAGATCAATCATTTCTTTCGCGAGCTTAGGATCTAGTTTCTGTTTCTTGCTTGCGATCAGTTCGAGATCCACCTCCGGTTCTTCGTAGTAGTACGCAAGCATCGCGGGGGCTTCGTGAAAGAAGGTAATGCGTTCTTGGATCAGCGCGGCGCGCGCGGGGAAATCAGGATCTTTACCAGCGGCCGGATACACTTCCGCGACGATCCCGCGAATACGATCGCTAAATTCCTTCGACGACATCTTGCGCATCCACTGACCCTGAAACCAGTCGAGGCGCGTGGCATCGAACACAGCGCCTCCTTTTTGGACGCGCTCCAAACTAAACGCTTCGATCAGTTCTTCTAGCGTAAAGAGCTCCTGCGTGGTTCCCGGGTTCCACCCAAGCAGAGCGACGAAGTTGAGCAGAGCTTCCGGCAGATAGCCTTTGTCGATGTAGTCGCTCACCGAAACATCGCCCTGGCGTTTGCTAAGCTTGCCGCCCCCGGGGTTTAAAAGCAGCGGCACGTGCGCAAAGCGCGGAGCGGGCCATCCGAAGTATTCGTAGAGCAGCAAATGCTTTGGCGTGGAACTCAGCCATTCTTCGCCGCGGATCACCATGTCGATTTTCATAAGATGGTCGTCGATGACATTGGCAAGATGGTACGTGGGGAATCCGTCGCTTTTGAGCAGTATCTGATCGTCGATTTCCATTCCTCTAAATTCCACCGCGCCGCGGATCTCATCATTGAATCGTACGACATTGCCTTCGGGAATCTTCATGCGTACAGCGTAGGGTTTTCCTTCGTCTATCTGCGCTTTCCATGCGGGCATCGTCAGTGAATTTTTCATGCGCATACGCATGGATGCGTCGTACTTGGGCGCAGGGTTTCCTGCCGCGGCTTGCTCTTCGCGCATGCGATCGAGATCCTCTTTCGTATCGAATGCGTAGTACGCGTACCCCTTATCGATCAATTCCTGTACATACGTGCGGTAGAGTTCGAAGCGTTTGGATTGGATGTACGGACCGTATGGTCCCTTCTCCGCAATCGTTCCCTCTTTGAGTATAACGCCTTCGTCTGGGTCCAGCCCCGCCCAGTGCAACGTATGGAGAAAATTCTCCACGGCTCCCGCAACTTCGCGTTCCCGATCGGTGTCCTCTATGCGCAGAATGAACGTTCCCTTCTCTTGCCTTGCTATAAGATAGTTAAACAGCGCCGTCCGCAGCGCACCGATGTGCAGCATGCCAGTGGGAGAGGGGGGGAAACGGGTACGCATGGAAGTATTATGTATTACGTATTACGTATTAAGTATAAAATTACATACTTAATACTTAATTCATAATACTAAATACTATCCCCGCACTTCCACCGTAAACGTAATCGCATCATCCGGAAGGTTGTTTGCGTCTCGTGGCGAGTTTGCGATGGAATCGACGACGTCCATTCCGTCGGTCACTGTACCAAAGACCGTGTGCTTACCCTCCAGCCACGGCGTGCCGTCTTTTTTCTGGATGATAAAGAACTGCGAGCCGTTCGTATTCGGACCGCTGTTTGCCATTGCAACTGCGCCTTTCTTCATAGGAAGCGATTTCAGATCGCTGCGGAACTGGTACCCCTGTAATTGCAGGTAGTCTTTCAGCGTCGCATCTTTGAGTGCAGGCGGCAGTTCGCCTTCCACGCTGTCACTCAGTTTTTGCTTCTGCAGTCCGTAGCTGTCGGCGTTGATCTCGTCTTCGAATTTTGCACCAAAAATACTTTCTCCGCCGGTTCCGTTGCCATCAGGATCTCCGCCTTGAATCATGAATTCCGGAATGACCCTATGGAAAGTAAGTCCATCATAGTATCCGGTTTTCGCGAGTGCGATAAAATTCGTAACAGTTTTCGGCGCGGCATCTGCGTCCAGCTCCATGGTGATGTCGCCTTCCGACGTGTGCAAAATAACACTGTGTTTACCGGTGAGGAGCTTTCCATCGAAGCCAGTGTTATCGGTAGCAGGTTGTTTCATAGAGTCCGTCGTATCAGTACCTCCACAGTTGCTCAGGAGCGCAAGCGCAAAGAGCGGAATAATGAGAATGTGCAGTTTCTTCATAGAGAATTGAAAGAAGACGAATTTTTAAGACCGACGTAGGCTACTGATCTCCTGCCGGAGAATCAAGAGTTTGCACGATAATTTTTGCAATGTGTACAGCTGCGTCTCGAGTGTTTATTTTCTGCATGTCAGCAGCCATGCGCACACGCAACTCGCGATCTGTCACCAGTGAATGCACTGTTGAAAGCAGTTTTGCAGCAAGCATGTTTTCTTCCAAGAGGATGCAGCCGCCGGTTGCAGCGGCAGTAACAGCATTTTTATATTGATGATCATGGCCAACGCCCCGCAGAGGAACAAGGATCGTTGGGACCTTTACCGCAGATAGTTCCGCGATAGAACCCGCACCTGCGCGACTGAGTGCAATGTCTGCACATGCATAGAAGTGCGGCAGGGATTCGTAGGCGAATTCGGTAGGGAAATAGTTTTTAGTTCCTAGTTCACAGTTCTTAGTTCCTAGTTCACAGTTCTTAGTTCCTAGTTTTCCTCTTCCCGTTATATGAATGATGTCGCAGCGCAGTGCGAGATCTTCGAGTGAGGATTCTATGGCTTCGTTGATTGTGCGGGCTCCTTGGCTGCCGCCGATAACGAGGAGAATGGGTTTCCTGCCATCGAATCCCGTGATGCGTAACCCCTCCGCGCGGGATCCTTTGGTAATTTCTGTACGGACGGGATTGCCGGTGAAGGTTGCAATGTTGCTAGGTTGCAATGTTGCAATGTTGCTAGGTTGAGATGTTGCTATGTTGGGAGGAAACCCCAAGCAGATGCGCAGCGCCCACCTGCTTACGATGCGATTGGCACGCCCACTGACAGCATCAGACTCGTGCAGGATGATAGGGATACCTTTCTTATGAGCTGCAGCGCAGAGAGGGAGACTGACGTATCCTCCTTTGCTAAAAATAATATCAGGCTGCATAGTTTCGAGGATCTTCGTTGCGCGATGGACTGCTCTGCGCCAATGTACGAGAAAAAGCAGAAACGCTACTACGTCTTGTACGCTTCTCGGTGCAACGAGGCGCGGTGCATCGAGCACGTCGTAGGGCAGGCCGGCGTGCTTGAGGAATGCTTTGTCGTCGGGGCGGGGACTGCAGACGAAGTGCGCGGTCGCTTTTGGAAGCAGCGTGCGACATGCTTCCCACACCGCAACCGCCGGCGCGATATGGCCGACACTGCCGCCGCCGACGAAGAGAATTTTCGACATGAGACTCTCAGATTACTGCAAATCCGAAGAAGTATTAAGGGATACTGAACCGCTTATTCATCTTCTGGGAAAGTGATGGACTTCTGTTCGATTATACGTTTCAAACGTTTCGTTGCGCGATGCAAAATATTTGAGACACACTGATGGCTGATTCCTAATTGCTCTGCGAGATCAAAAGTATTGTCTGATCCGTTATCGCCGCCCTGAAGATTGTGATACTTACTGAATATGTAATGCTCTCTCGGTGGGAGTGAAGGGAGCAGCACTTCATGGACTATGTGCCGGTAGTCATTGAGTGTTTGTTCCTCCTCATCTTCATATGTGCTTGTATCAGGAATATTATTGAAAGAAAAGCCGTCTTCAGTAAAATCCTGGTTCTCTGATCCATGCCGAACATCCTCTATCTGTGTGAATCTATTGTTTCTCCTGTTATTCAAAAATCTGTGCAATTGCTTCTTGATAGCATACACACAATACGAACTGAATTTATATCCACGACCATAATCGAATTTCTCAACAGCACGAAACAATGTATGGCTCGCATCCTCAAGTAATTCATCATAGTCGCAACTGATAACGTATTTCTTTGCAATACTAACAGGCAGGCGCAGGTTGCACCCTATGAGCCACGAACGTACTTCTAACGCTTTCTGATAGAGTGCCTCAATCTCATTTAGAATCTCCTCATTTGGTGTAGCAGGGTCGAGCCCTGCTCGTAATGTCCAAGCAAGGTATTTGCAGTAGTTATATTGACGGAACATGTGTTTCTCTTGTTGGGGGGTGAAAAGCGGATATGCGTACGCACGGGCAACGATCGGGCTTTTATCCGGCGGCATCCGTCCGTAGTCGATTTGCAGCGTGTCTGCTTCCGGTGGAGGAGCGAGTATTCCGTCTCGCTTTTTCTCATCTATAAACTCTTCACTAGCCATAAACTCCAGTGGTAGTTTTTGTATGCGCTCATACCGGCGAGACGCCTCGCTCTGTTGGTCAGGAACATCAGCGATCACTTCATTCTTCGGTGAAGCAGAAGCATCATCATCATTACCATTCTTTGTCAGGCTCCTTTCAATCCTGGATCGAAAATCAGCAATGAGTTGAAGGCGCATTTTTTCGGGTAATCGATAAAAATGGTCACTCATGTCTTCAAGCAGCTCGGGGTTGTTGTTGCAAAATTGGAGGAGATCCGATTCCGCTAAGCCCATCACTACCTCTCCTTCAACAAGGTAGCACGTTAGAAAGAGCAGGCCTTTATTGCGCCATCCTCTCCTCACCTTATCTGCCAATCCAAATTTTTGTTGCAATTCATTCATTGTGTACACAGGTTTTATTATGGAATCCATCGGTGTGGGATCCATGATAGAAAGATCTTCTATAAACTTCGCAAGTTCTGGCCGGAGCTCGCTCTGTGCGATCGTCTCATCATCAATCAGTGGAGTATCTAAAACTCCCTGTATCTGTTGCATCACGGCTTCGTATCGAAATTGCTTCTCATTCCCTTGTTTTTGGATGTATGTGCATCCTGTTATTTTATTGATCTTCCAAAACAACTGAATTGCTCGCCGGCGAATTTCCGAACGCTGCCTTACGCTGCTGTCACACCTGAGACGATCCCTCAACTCTTTCAATTGTTGGGTCTTGTATTCTTTATGAAGACGTACGGACACAAAGTTCCCTCTTTGGGTGTATGCTGCAGGCTTTTTGGCGGTTTCTAAGTAGTTCATTACAGGCTGACCAAGTTAGAATTCACACTTATCGCTGTCAATGCAAAGCAACGCGTATTAAAGGGCGAAACTGTCTTTGTAGTAGAGTCACTACTTAATACTTGCCAACTTTTTTCCTCTCACGTCTCTCCTGCGACGAAGTTTCCGTTGAGTACATCGAAATATTCAACAAGATGCCCGTTGCGAGCATAAGCGCCACGAGTGATGATCCCCCGTAACTGATAAACGGCAATGTAAGACCCGTGAGGGGAAACAACGACAAGTTCACCGCGATATTAAGCAGCGTCTGCGCCGCGATCCATGTAGTAATGCCGGTGGCAAGCAGAAACCCGAACCGGTCGGGTGCTTCTACCGCCGCTTTGTATCCGCGATACACAAGAATCGCGTACATGCAGAGAATTATCATCAGGCGAAGGAAACCGAGCTCTTCTGCCATCGCTGCGAAGATCGTGTCACTTTGCACTTCGGGCAGGTAGCCGAATTTCTGAATGGACTTTCCGTAGCCCAGTCCGAAAAATCCTCCCGATCCGATCGCGATCAACGCTTGTTTGATCTGAAAACCGATGGTTTCACTGATGGAAGGATCGTTGGGAGTGAGGAATGCCCTGAAGCGGTTTTTGACGTATTGCTTTTGAAGAATCAGCGGCAGACCGATGATACCTGCCATGCATCCTCCAAGAAGCACGTGGAGAATGTTCCCTCCTGCGACAAAGAACATGATAACGGCGATGGATGTGAGCACGAGGAATGATCCGAGATCGGGCTGGATTGCCACAAGCACCGTGGAGAGTGAAAGGAGAATTGCAAAGGGAATGAATCCTTCCTTCCATGTGCCGATCAACTGTTCGCGTTTCTGCAGCCATAACGCCATGTAGAAAATCATTGTAAGTTTTAAAAACTCCGAGGGTTGCAGCGAGAACGGCCCGAGGCGCAGCCAGCTGTAGGCCGTTCCGTAATCTGCGCTGATACCCGGGAGGAATACCATGAGCAGCAATACGAGTGTGAGCAGAAAGAGGGGCATCGCCAAGCGTTCCCACAAGTGGTACGGAATAATCATAGCCATAAAGAGCGCCGAGAACCCCACCATGACATGAAGGAAACTTCTGAGCAGATAGAAAGAGTTGCTCGTCTCCTCCCGCAAGCCCTGCAGGACCAAGCGTTGCGTGATCTGATAACTTTCGAACACCGAAACGCTTGCTATCATCGCGAGGCCGAAGAGCACGAGCACTGTGACGAGGCCGAAGAGGAGGAGATCCATTCTACGAAACACTTGAACAGTATTACGTATTATGTATCAAGAATTAAGTATCATTGGAAAGAAACATACGTAATACCTAATACTTAATTCGTAATACTCTGTTCGGCTCGTCGAATCCCTTTCAAAAATGCCGTCCTGTGTTTCCCCGCCATCGTGGGAAACCGCGCGAAGATTTCGTAGGCGATGCGTTTCCACCCGTGGGGCACACGATCAAACTCCGGTACGGATCGTTTTAGCAGCGCTGCCGATGTGCCGATCGTTTCCATGCGGGCAAGAGATTGTTCCATGGTGATCCGATGATGATGCTCGGCGATCGCTTGCGGTTCGTAGTACACGCGTACACCGGCGTCCTTGAGGCGCATGCCCCATTCGATGTCTTCCCATCCATACAGTTTCACATCTTCCCGAAACGGTATCCGCACGGCCACCTCTGTCGGGACACTGATATGCGCGGTGTAGCAAAACAAATGTTGTATGTCGGTGGGTAGCAACATGCCCGCATATTGCTCGATTTTCGGGTAGCCAAACTGCCAGCCGGACTGTATCAGCCATTCCATGACAGGCGTGATGCCGACGGTTGCGTCCCAGCGGCTGGAACCGAGGACGGCGGCGATGGGAGGGCTAGGGTTGGGGCTAGGGCAACGGTCCAGCGCAGGATGATTTCCTGCGTGCCCTGCGAATCGATCATGTAGAGAAACATGGAGCGCGCACACATCGGGTTTCAAAAAAATATCATCGCCGATGAACAGTACGGTGGACGCGCGTGCTTTTTGTACGCCGCGGTTGCGGGCGATTCCTTGCTGGCAGGGTGGAAGCGTTTCGAAGTGTATAGGGATGCGCCAAGTGTCATTGGCTGTGCGTTCAAACTCCTTGTCATCCGGTACATCATTCATCACGATCACTTCGATATCGTTCGCGATTGTCTGCGCTTCCAAATGCCGCAGGCACTGTGCGAGTGTTTGGGCACGTTTGTGCGTGGGGATAATAACGGAGAGTACGGGCGTCATTCACAATTACTCTACAGCAACGGTAGGCAGAACAGACGGACTCACAATGCTTTTTTTAGAATTGCACTATTGGATCATTATCCAATTCATCTGCAGGTATTACAAAGTGTGTTTGGGTTATAGGGTTGAAAAGACCTCGAAACCCTCTTATCGTATCGTCGCGTCGCTCTAGAGCCTTACAAGAAGTTGCAAGAGCAGCGAAATCTCGAGCAGATACCCTATGCTCAAGCGCCACTGTTTGCTCATTCTTGTCGCCTAATTTTTGCGCTTCTGCCATATAGGCATAATGATATTAGTACGCTATATTGTCAATCGGCTGATTCTGCAATCCTCGCTTGTTTATGCGTACATTCTTCCTCAATCTTGCCTCCCAAGAAGCCCTACTCGCCTGTGTCGATGAACATCAAGTCTTGTCCATAGAATCAGTGCATGCACGTATCGGCGATCATGAGTTGATTCCTCTGGCGCAACGTGTCGTAGGGGATGCCGGGTGGACATTCGATACTCTCGATCGAATCGCTTGCGTACTCGGACCGGGGGGATTTACGTCGCTGCGTGTGGCCGTCACATTTGCAAATGTACTTGGGGATCAACTTGGCATACCGCTTGCGGGGGTGCATTTGAGTGAACTGTATCGCGTAAGAATGGAAAATGGAAAATGGAAAATGGAAAATGTGTTTTGGTTTCACTCAACGAAAAAAGATCAGCTTTTTGTAAGAGGCGGACAATGGAACACTCCAACACTCATTTCCATTGACGAACTCCCTGCCTCGCCGGCAGGCAGGAATTCGCAATTCACAATTCCTGCCTTGCCGGCAGGCAGGCGCAATTCGCAATTCCGTTGGTGCGGCGAACTCATTCCCGAACACCGCGCGATGATCGGGTGTGATCCGATGCCCTTGCAACCAATCGAAGATGCCCTACCGTCGTTGCTGACGTCGCTTTCGTACGAAAAAAAACCGCTGGAACCGTGGTATGGGCGCGGTTGGTGAGAATTTAATATCAATTCATCTGCGAAGTTTGTAGTTTTGTCTGGTATTCTTTATACAGAAACGTATCAGTCAATGCAGGTCGAAGACCTGCGCTCTCTCAATCAATGCAGATCGAAGACCTGCGCTATGCACCCTGCCGTATGTCGTACCTCGATACTCTCAATAAACTCCTCGGCGACCCAAACGAAAAGGAACTTAAGAAGATCCGGCCGTTCGTTTCCAAGGTGCGTGCGTGGCAGAAGAGCGATGCATACCAAAAGATGACGCTTGCAGATCTTCCAGCGCAAACCGATGTGTTCCGCGCGAGACTTACCAAAGGTGAAAAGCTCGATGGCCTGTTGCCCGAGGCTTTTGGGCTGGTCGCGCGCGCGTGCGAACTGCTCGTTGGAATCGACTACCAAGAAGACGGTTTGGAATTTCGTTGGGAGATCGCGGAGCCGTTTGACGTGCAGATCATCGGCGGCGTTGCTCTGCACCGCGGCTCCGTTGCGGAAATGCGCACAGGAGAAGGAAAAACGTTTGTGTGCACCATGCCGATCTACCTCAATGCACTCCTTGGGAAAGGCGTGCACGTCGTCACGGTCAACGATTACCTCGCCAAACGCGACGCAGTGTGGATGGGCGTGCTCTATAAAGCTCTCGGGCTTTCCGTTGGGGTCATTTTGCATGAGAAGAATTTCGAGCAGCGCCAGCAGGCGTACGCTTGCGACGTCACGTATGGGACGAATAATGAGTACGGGTTCGATTATCTTCGTGACAACATGGCAGTTGCAAAAAACAGGCAAGTGCAGCGCGGACTCCACTACGCGATTGTCGACGAAGTGGACTCCATTCTCATTGACGAAGCCAGAACGCCGCTGATCATCTCGCAGCCGGCGGAGGAATCCACCGAGAAGTACACGCAGTATTCGTTGCTCGTGCAAAACCTCGTAGAAAATGAGCACTACAACAAAGATGAAAAACAGAAAACGGCAATCCTGACGGAAGACGGCATCAAAAAAATGGAGGAGCTTCTGGGCTTGGAAAATATCTATACCGACAAGGGCTTCGAAGAGGTGCATCACATCGAACAATCACTCCGCGCACACGCAATGTACGATCGGGACGTGGATTACGTGGTGAAGGACGGCGAGATCATTATCGTCGACGAGTTCACCGGACGCCTGATGCCAGGGCGTCGTTACAGCCACGGGCTGCACCAGGCGATCGAAGCAAAGGAAAAAGTGACAGTCCAACGCGAGAGCAAGACGCTCGCAACGATCACGTTCCAGAATTACTTCCGTCTCTACGAAAAACTCGCGGGTATGACGGGAACGGCCAAAACCGAGGAGGAAGAATTCGAATCAATCTACAAACTGAGGACTGTGGTGATCCCAACAAACCAGCCCATTGTCCGCACCGATCATCCCGACGCAATCTACCGCACCGTCGAAGCGAAGTTCATGGCGGTGGCGGCTCGAGCACGCGAGATGCATGGCAGAGGTCAGCCGGTGTTGATCGGCACGACGTCAATCGAGAAGTCAGAGGTACTTTCGTTGCTGCTGGAGAAAGAACGCATTCCGCACCAAGTGCTCAACGCCAAGCATCACGAGAAAGAAGCGCACATCGTCAGCGGTGCGGGACAAAAAGGCGCAGTGACAATCGCAACCAATATGGCGGGACGCGGAACCGATATCAAGCTCGGAGAGGGTGTGAAGGAACTGGGCGGTCTTGCGATCCTTGGAACAGAACGCCATGAATCGCGTCGCATCGACAATCAGTTGCGCGGCCGCTCTGGCCGACAGGGTGACCCCGGAGAGAGCAGATTCTTCGTTTCCATGGAGGACGACCTCATGCGTCTTTTCGGCGGAGATCGCTTGAAGTCGATGATGGAACGCCTGAATGTCCCGGACGATGTGCCGCTCGAAAACGGCATGGTGTCCCGTAGCATCGAGAGCGCGCAGAAGCGTGTCGAAGGACGCAACTTCGATATTCGTCGACACGTGGTGCAGTACGACGACGTGATGAATAAGCATCGGGAGATTATTTATGTCAGGAGGCAGAGGATATTGGATAGACTGGCGGGGAACGGGGAGAACGGGGAGACAAAGGAAACAGAGGAGACCAAGGAAACAAAAGGGCGACCGTTGCACGAAGACGTGCTCGAAGCTCTGCGCAAAGAAGGTGCGGCGATCATTATGAACAATGCATCGACCGATGACAGCGAACAGTGGAATACCAAGGAAATGAGCGAGACGTTATCGACGTTGCATCCTGCATTGCAGAAGCAGTTTACGCAGGAGGTATTCGCTGCGTTTCCGGATAGGGAGTCTGCGGTGCAAAAACTCTGCGAGTATCTTGTACAGTTTTACGAAGCAAAATGTAAGGAGCAAGAGCCGGCAGTCGTTGCGCAGGCCGAGCGCGTGGTCACACTGCAATCCATCGATACCAATTGGATGGATCATATCGATGACATGGCGCACCTTAGAGAGCAAGTTGCCTTCTCGGGGTTTGCCCAGCGCGACCCGCTGATCGAATACAAAGATCAGGGATTCCGCCGGTTTCGGCAGCTGCTCTCCACGATCGATTCCATGATCATTCGCATGCTGCTACAGGCGGATTTCTCGCAATTTGCTCCCCGCGTATTCCTGCGCGAGGCGCAGGAGATGTTGGATACGCTCGAAACAAATGAATCCATGATCGAAGAGGGCCTTGGTCAGGGGGTCGGGGGTAGGGCGCAGGGTTCGAGAAATCCGATCGTCATGACCTCTGCAGATTCCATCATCCAAAATGGTCTTTCCGGTCGCGATGCAAACACTTCGCGATCCGTCGATAAAGTCGGACGGAATGACCCGTGTCCGTGCGGCTCGGGGAAGAAATATAAGAAGTGTCACGGTGCGTGAAGTCCGGAGGTCACGCCACCCACAATCCCGATCCAAACGCGCGAAAGAGAATGATCTGCACCGTGCCCGATGCCATGAAAAATGCCAGCCCCGCCGGTACGAACAACCGAGATTTATTTTCCCGTGCAAGGAACGCTCCTGCCAGAACGAAAAAGATGTACGACAGCATCGTGTGGCGCGCCATAGACCGGAAGCCCACGGAAATCGTTCCGGCGATGTGCACATACTGCATGATCCATCCGGCAAGAAGCAGTGTGCTGACGGGTGCGTGACGGATCGCCTTTTTCTTCCATGCCCATACGCTTACACCGATACCGAGCCAGCTCGTTATCGGAAGCAGCACAACGCTTGCACGATGGTACGGTTGCACGATATCCCCCCAGAGGTTTGTGACAAACGGAACGATCGTATCCAACGCATAGGGTTGTATGGGAAAGAAATACTTCGGGTGCGTATCCCATCCGTGCGCTTGTGCGGCGAAATACAGGTTCCATTGTCCGAGGGTTCGCGCGCAAAATACAAAGAAGGCTCCTGCTCCGAGCAGTGCGATGCATGCAATCAATATATGCCGCGGACGACGCGTCTCTGTCAGAACCAGAATCGGCGCGAGAACGATACCTGTTATGCGCGTTGCGGTCATAAGCAGTCCGTGCATAGCTGCCAGTATCGCATGGCGGTTGCTCCAATAGAGCCACCCGAGTGCTGCGAAGAGAAATAATGATTCGCTGTAACCTGCAAACAAATAGAATGCAGACGGGTGTGCGACTATCAGACAGACAGTCAGAAAGATTGTCTCGGCAGATGCCTTCCATGATCGCAATAGAGAGATCAGATACGTCCAAAAACCCCATGTTGCGAACCATGAAACAATCAACAATCCTGCCGAAGATGTTTGGAACAATAAGACGGCTGCCGTGCGCGCAAGCAATGGATATGCGGGGAAAAATCCCGTATTTGTAAAAAACCGTATGCCCGCTGCAGGCAGTACGGTGTTTACCGGAGGAAAAAGGGTGCTTCGGTACCCGTAGAGTGCGATATCGCGGTACCATGCACTGTCCCACTGAAGGAATGATTCGATCCAGCCGTCGGAACCTTGCGTGCGGATGCAGAGGAGTACCGCCGCATGAGCGAAGGTAAGAAAGAATGCCAGAACGATCGGGCGCCGCATTGCTTCTTAGTGTAGAATCATTCCTCCCAATGCCAAAACTTCCGACCATCGTCGGTCATGCGGAGCAGCGTCAGCAATTACTGCATGATCTTTCGCAGGGCAACGTTGACCATGCATATCTGTTTTCCGGTCCGCGGCACCTCGGCAAGTTTTCTCTTGCGTTGCGGTTTGCGTTCGATCTCCTGAGCGTCGGGGTACCGGAAGAGGAACGAAAAAAACTGCAGATCTCGTTTGAAAAACTCCTGCATCCGGATCTTTTGGTGTTGGATCGATTATGGGTGGAGGATGTGTGTGACGATTGGGATATTCTCGCGCGGTTTTCCAATGTTCCTCAGCGACAGCGCGCTAAAAATCCTCCTGCAAAGACTGATACGATCGGCATCGATGATATTCGTGCTTTGCAGGAACGCCTTCACGAAACCGGCAGCGGTACGTACCGTTGTTGCATTATTCGTTCCGTGGAACGTATGCAGGATCCTGCGTGCAGTGCGTTCCTTAAAATTCTGGAGGAGCCCCCGGAAGGTCTCGTGTTTCTCCTGACGACGCAGACACAGGGTGCATTGCTGCCGACGCTTGTCTCGCGCACCCGCGTGGTGCCCTTGCAGCGTGTCGCACAGAAAGATCTTCGTACAATGCTTGCCGGTGTTCCCGACGATGAGCAAGCATTCATTCTTCATATCGCAGAGGGTGCTCCCGGTACCATTGCAGATCTTCGGGATGACCCCGATCTCCTGCGGATGCATCGCACAGTGCATGGGACAGCGCAGTCGTTCTGGCGTTCCACCACACTCCGCGAACGCTTGCAGATCCTTGCGCCGCTTTCGACGCGCGGTCAGAGCGCGGACAATCTTCTGTTGCATTTGGGCTTAACGCTGCGGGAGCAGCAGCCTGCACACGTTGCGCGTTGTGCAGACGCGTATCAGGAGTTGATGCAATCATTGCGTACCAACGCGCATCGGCAATTGCTCGCGCAACGGTTTGCGTTGAAAGTGTCATAAAAGGTGGGAAAGGTTTGGAAAGTCGGAAAAGTCGGAAAATTCCGAAGGTTGGGGCAATCCGACATTCCCGACCTTTTTATTTACCAAGCTGCCTTGCGGTTGGTTTTGCTTCAGGGTAGCCTCGTTCACCGTTGATCTACATTTTCGTCCTTTTCGGCTCGTTTCTGGGTATTTGCGTGATCCTTGGCACACGCGTTGCTCTGCATAACCGCAACGTGCGCAAGTTTGTGCGAGGCGTGCGACTCCGTACGGAGAAGGCGCGCGAGCGGGGACTTTCCACGAAGGAGACGCGTGTAGAAAAACCACGGAGGAACACGCGGGCATCTGCTATTGAAATGCAGCGAGTTCGTTTGTTGCTCCGCGAAGCAGAAAAGCTCAACGCACGCAGGGAATATCTCCAGTCCGAGAAAGTATTGATCCAAGCGTTGACGCTGGATCCGCGCTCCGTGCAGACACGCGCAGAACTCGGCAAGCTCTATCTGCTGACTGATCGATCTGCAAAGGCGGAAGCGCTCTACCGAGAATTGCTTGCGGAGTCATCGGATATCAGTTTTCACTCCAACTTGGGTTTGGCGTGTTACCGGCAAGAAAAATTCGACGCTGCATGCACCGCATACAAAGATGCGTACGCCCTCGATCCGCGAAACCCCGAACGCGCTGCCGCATTGGGGCGCGCGTGCATGGCCGCCTCGCGCTTGCAGGAAGCGACGGAACATATGGAGAAAGCGGCGGAGCGCCTCGCGCGGGATACCGATCTGCTCCGGATGCTTGCCGAGTGTTACGAGCGTCTCGGACACAATCGTGCAGCCGAAAATGCGTACATGCGCATTCACCGCCTGCAACCGTATGACAAAGATGTAAAGGATAAAATCGCAGAACTGGCAAGCGTATAACTTTGTAGGTCTTGCATATGATTGTTATCATACGGTTCTATGAGTAACCAATGTTTTATGAAAGATAGATTCTTTTTACATATTCTCTTTGGCTTGGTCGCAGCTTTCCTAGTTGCCCCCGCCGCATTTGCCGCAGCTCCGACGGTGTCTAGTTTCAGTCCTGCAAACGGAGTCGGAGGTGTTGCTCGTAATCCGACACTTGTGATTGTTTTCAATCAAACGGTTATCGCGAGCGGCAGCACACTTGCTACGCCCAGTAAGATTACGATTTATAGATCCGACGGTACCGTGGCAGAAGCTATCACTGCGAGCGGTTCACGCGTAACTGTCAGTACGACGACTGCAACTATCACCCCGACTGTTACTCTTGGGAAAGGTATTACATACTATGTGCAGATAGCTGCTCAAGCCTTTGTCAACGCTTCCGATGAGTCTTATGCCGGTATTAGCGATGCAACAACGTGGAGATTCACCACGATTGGCGGAGGTGCCGGACAGCACAAGCAGATAATCGAACGTTTGCGTGAATCAGAACCTGCCCATTATAACATGGAAGCACCATGCATGGCGGACGTCGGGATTTTTGTACCCGGCCAAACATGCGGTTCCACTACGGAAGATGCCACACTTTCTCCGGCAGCACCGGAAGAGCCCGTCGCAGCCAAGAAGGTGATCAACACGAAGGACAACTATAAGAAGACTGTTTCACCGGAGTTGGAAGAAGCGCGCCAGAAACGCGCGGAACGTCTTTTGAAAGCAATGGATTCTCTCGCCGGACAGTCGCATGCAGCTCCGGTAGCGCAGTCTGATTCGCTCCAACAAGAGCGTATCTGTGCGCGTGTTGAGAGTAGATTTAGTGGCAACAGCAAGATGATTGATCGCGTGAACGTACGTTTAGAAAAACAGTTTGGCTGGACGTGCGGTCAGTAGTTCTTACAGTACTTCGATCTCCACATCGCCGTGCACGGCAGACTGGCAGCTTAACCGTTCTGGATCGTCGGTGATTCCCATATTCTCTTCTTTGTCGTTGCGAGGGCTCAGGTGCTCTATGCCGCTTTTCACGCGGCACATGCACGTCGTGCAGAACCCGTTGCCGCCGCAGGCGTGTTCGACGGGTACGCCGTTATCCAGCGCGATCTGCAGCAGGGTTTTTCCCTCCTGCGCATCGACCTCGGTCACCTGACCGTTCCAGTGGAAGCGTACGGTTGGCATGGAAAAAAATTGAAAATTGAAAATTGAAAATTGAAAATACTGGTACAGTCCTATTCTCCATCCCCCTTCCTCATTGTCAATTCTTACCATTAATAATCTCTACGTTTCCGTAGGGGAGAAAGAGATCATCAAAGGTGTTGATCTCATCATTGGCAAAGGCGAAGTGCACGCGATCATGGGTCCCAACGGTTCGGGTAAGTCAACGCTCGTCTCCACGCTCATGGGGCACCCCGGGTTCACCGTTACCGGCGGGTCTGCCGAGTTTTGCGGAGAGGATCTCTTTGCCAAGCTACCCCACGAACGCGCGCTTGCGGGGCTCTTCCTTGCGTTCCAGTATCCAAAAGAGATCGCAGGTGTCACGCTGCGAAGCTTTCTCTTTGCCGCGTATAAGGCGCAGATGAAAGCGCGTCGCCCGAAGGAAAACGTCGCATCACCGATCAAGTTCAAAAAACTGTTGGAAGAGAAGATGCAGGCACTCAAGATGGACCCCGCGTTCGCCGAACGTTTCGTGAATCAGGGATTTTCCGGCGGCGAGAAGAAAAAAGCGGAGGTCCTGCAGATGCATATTCTGCGGCCGCTTCTTGGGCTGCTCGATGAAACCGATTCCGGTCTGGACGTCGATGCGCTTAGGATTGTTGCGGAGGGGGTGAACAGCTTGCGAAATGGCGAATTGCGCCCGCCTGCCGGACGGGCAGGAATGCAGAATGGCGAATTTTCCGCGTTGATCGTGACGCACTATGCGCGGATTTTAAATTACATCACGCCCGACCATGTCCACGTTATGGTCGGCGGCACGATCGTGCGCAGCGGCGGGGCGCAGCTGGCAAGGGAGTTGGAAGACGGGGGGTATGAGAAGTACATGTAGCATGCGAATTTCCTTTTACAGAGGACAAAAGTCAGGTGGTTGAAAGTATTTGCTGTTCTCGTTTTCAGAGAGGATACTTTTTTCTAATTCCCTCCATTTCTATGGTCACACAAGTAGATGATCAATCAGATATCATTGATCCAAGACAAGAAGGATATTTATCCACTCAACCGCAGCCAATTTGTAAAACAATTACGTTTATCACAGATGATGCGTCTGAAGTTAGAGCTATTCTTGATGGTGTTGTTGAAATACATCCATCACATATACGAGTCGTTGATGGATTAGTAACAATCAATGTTCGATTAGAGGGTTACGCACCCTTATCAACTATCATTGGTGAAAGTCGCTCAAGAAGCATCAAATGCACTTTTGTTGATACCCAAGTATAGATCCTGTTACTTTCCTGCCGTTACTCCGTAGTACGTGGTAGAATCCTTCTACTTATTCCCCAATCGTACTATGGAAGAAAAAGCAATCTATTTCCGTCCTCCACTGTGGCTGCCGATCGCAGTTGCGTTGGTTGCAGGCGGACTCTATGTCACCGGCAAGTTTGTTGAGACGAGGCACATGGATCAATTTACCATTACCGTGCAGGGGCAGGGTAAGATCAATGCCGTTCCGGATATTGCAACGCTGAACTTCGGCGTGCAGACCGATCGACAGAAGACCGCCGATGTCGCCATGCAAATGTTGACGGAAAGAATGACAAAGGTGATTGAGAGCATTAAGAGTGCCGGCGTGGAAGAGAAAGACATCACCACGCAGTACCTCTCGCTCAACCCTAGCTACGACTGGAACGAAGGCAAGCGCATTGATCAGGGGTTTGAGGCCAGTCAGTCGCTTATGGTGAAGGTACGTGATCTGCAGAAGATCTCAGCCGTGCTGGATGCCGCCGTGAAAGCGGGTGCCAACCAAGCCGGTTCCGTCGGTTTTACCATCGATGATCCCGAGCAACTGAAAGAACAGGCTCGTGCAAAAGCCATTGAAGATGCAGAAATGAAAGCGAAAAAACTGGCGTCGGATCTGGGAATACGGATGGGCAAGCTTCAGGGCTTCTGGGAGGACCAGAGTTACAACGGCGGCCCCATGATGCGTGTCGAGGCTATGGACTCCGGTGCAGGCGGATACGGTGGCGGCGGGACGATGGCTCCTCCGGTACCTGCAGGCGAGCAAGAGGTGCTTGTGAACGTAAACCTGACCTACAAGATCAGTCGCTGGCATCGCTGACTTTGTTCAATGATTTCTTCTTTGGCTTTCTAAAACTCTTTTTTCCGAATCGAATTTTGCATGCAGCTATCGTTGCAGACGCAGAGATCGACTTCCTTGCTGTGCGTACGGGAACGGGTTCCGGCGCCATTTTTGGACGTGCTCCCAACTCGAAACAAATGTCGCAGATGACTTGGTGAAAGGTTTTACAACCGAGAGACCGGTAGATTGAATTCACCAACCAACCAAAAGAGACGAAGCCGCACACGATGAAAATGGCGCGCCATTCCGAAGCTCCCAAACCCATTGCGTATCTAAAATTCGATGTGATCAGTGCGATGAGAATGGTCGAGAGCGTCGAGAGCGGTGCGATCCATTCGCGCGTGCCGAGCTTGGCGATATTGCGCTTGAGTGTCAGCAGCGTTTTGTCCTGCGTCACGATGATCAAGCGTTGATTGGTATTTTTGTGAATGGCGACAACTTTGGTATCCAGATCACCTGCGAGGGTATTTAAAAACGACGGTGTGGCATTGCCTTCCACAACATCATCTTTTTCTACGAGATCCGTTTCAATTATTTCACGGTGGAGCGCATCCGGTTCGACGAGCAAACGGCGTAGTGAGGAGTTCATTCCCATAAAAAAAGAGGTGAATTGGAAAAAGTATGGGAATGTACAGTCTGCACTGACTATTGTCAAAAAACTTTTTGTTTCCAAAAGATTACATTTGTAGTTTCTTGCTAATGTCGCTTCCTTAAACCCTTTTCCCATCATCTTTCTCGTATCTTCCTGTTTTTTTGAGCACGCGAATACGATAGATGACAGGAAGTGGTACTGCTTTACCTTCGATGCTGCTGATATCCGCAAAGAGCGGGGAGTAGAGCGTTTTCCCATTTTTTCTCGCTTCTGCGAATTTGTCGGCGATACGCAGCGCTGCCTCCTGCTTTTCCCCTGCATCACTTATTTCTTCAAAATCGCCCCAGCAGATCACACTCTGCCATTCATGCGTACCGGTGAAGCGTTCCACCTGCACGCAGAGCACTGCTTTTTTGCGCAGCATGTCAATTTTCTTTCCTTCGTGCGTGTAGCTGACGATCGTACCGCCGTCGTAGACGTAGGTGATCGGTACCAGATAGATCTCTCCTTCACTGGAACATGCAAGATGCCCGTAGTATTGGGATTGCAACACTTCTTCCATCTGCCGTTCGTTGAGCGAACCAAACATCGTGAATGAGTATACACCAAGCAAAAAGCCCCCGCACATCCGTAAGCGACAGGGGGGGGCTTTCTTGCGGGAGGCTATTCATCCGTGTCTTCACTTTCATCATCCTCGAGGCAGGTGCAGGGCGTGCAATCGCAGCCGCCGCTACAGACATCACAGGTCATACCGCCACAGACATCGCATTCCATGAGGGGAAAGGGGAAAAATTAGATCACAATTTTCCTATGGTTTGTTCTCCGAATCAATAGCAAAAATAGCGTGTAAAATAGTGGTTTCTCCTCTAAAATTCACTTTCATGTCCGATCCCTCCATTTCCACTCCGTCCTCATCCGCCTCCGGCGGTTCTTCTCAAGAGGAATCTCAAATCTTCGGCGGACTGAATCGCAGCATCTTCGATACCGCAAATCCCTCTCCGTACACCGAGGGGGCGATCAGAGGAGTGTCCGAGGAGCTGGTACGCAGAATCAGCAGTGATAAATCCGAGCCTGAGTGGATGCTCCGGCATCGCCTCGAGTCGCTTAAAATTTTCAAAGAAAAACCGATGCCGACATGGGGTGCAGATCTCTCCACACTCGATTTGGATGACATCATTTACTATGCCCGTTCCGGAGCGAAGGAGACGGATAACTGGGACGACGTGCCCGAGGATATCCGTCGCGTCTATGATCGCCTCGGCATCCCCGAGGCGGAGCGCAGAATGCTCGCAGGCGTCGGCGCGCAGTACGAGAGCGAAATGGTGTACCACAATCTCAAAAAACAGTGGGAGGAGCTTGGTGTCATCTTTCTGGATATGGACAACGCTCTGCAGGAGTACCCCGAACTTGTACGGGAATATTTCATGAAATGCGTTCCAAGCTCCGACCACAAATTCGCAGCGCTCCATGGCGCCGTTTGGAGCGGCGGGACGTTTCTCTATATACCGAAGAATGTTTGCATGGACGAACCGCTGCAAGCGTATTTCCGCATGAATGCCAAAAACATGGGGCAGTTCGAACACACGCTCATCGTCGTAGAGGCCGGTGGGGAAGTCCATTACATAGAGGGCTGCAGTGCTCCGAAGTACGGATCGCAGGCGCTGCATGCGGGATGCGTCGAGATCTACGTAAAAGAGGGTGCAAAGGCACGCTACAGTTCGGTCGAAAACTGGAGCCGCGATACGTATAACCTCAATACCAAGCGCGCGATTGTAGAGAAAGATGGAGTGATGGAGTGGGTGGGAGGGAACATGGGCTCGGGAGTGACCATGCTCTACCCGTGTAGCGTGCTCGTAGGGGAGGGTGCTCGTTGCGACCACATGGCTCTGGCATTTGCCAACAAGGGGCAGTGGCAGGACACCGGCGCGAAGGTGTTGCACCGCGCTCCGCATACGTCCAGTAGAGTTATCTCAAAATCCATCAGCAAAGACGGCGGCACGTCGGTCTATCGAGGTCTTCTGAAAATCGCTCCCCACGCGCACGATTGCACCGCGAGCGTGGAGTGCGATGCGCTGCTGCTCGATGAAACGTCTCGCACGGATACGATTCCCGATATTCAGATCCGCAACAACGACGTGACCGTCGCGCACGAGGCGACGGTAGGCAAACTCAGCGAGGAGGATATCTTCTACCTCACGTCTCGCGGAATCCCCGAAGAGGAAGCCAAAGCAATGATCGTCAACGGGTTTATCGAGCCGATCGTGCGCCTGCTTCCGCTCGAATATGCTGTGGAGATGAACAGACTCATTGAAATGGAGATGGAGGGATCGGTTGGCTGAAATCCATTGTAAAACCTCATACTCGTCGCAAAATGATTAATTTTCTCCAGATCTTCTAAAAAATTCTCTTCGGCGCATCTGCCTTTCGAGAAGATCTGCTTCTTCATTTCGCGCTTTTTGGAGTGACTGCTGAGACTCTCCATCGCTGCCATATCCAAAAAAAGCTGTACGCTCGTGAACATCATTAAAATCCACTACGCGGTTGCCGAATGCTATTTCAGGATAGGCTAACTTTCCTACGAAAGATTCCAAGCCTCTTGCTTGTAGAAAGCTTTTCTGAGCACCCATAAAACATTTCACTAATTTTATAATAGATTTTCTCGAATCAATGCCTCGTGGCAATGTACTCATAGCACTGACAGGAGGATACCCTAGCAATAGGAATATTTGGTGTGCTGCCGATCCAGTCAGTGAAACCATAAACGCCTGTTCAGCTTGTGCTTTCTTGGTATCTACAATAGCAGGAGATTGAGCAATTGCAGACAACATTTGGTGTACATGATCTCCTTGAATATCTTCTATGAATCCTTGGCAGTCGCCCATTTCTTTAGCAGCCTGTTTAGCAATAGTAAGTATTGCCTCACCCCACTCCGGATTGCTTTTCTCTTTTTCATTGAGGACATCCCTCCAATCTACATCTGGCAATAATAGATCTGTTTCCGGTGGACTATGCACAACATGTCTATTAATCGCATCGAATAGCATTCTACCCAAACCGTGTTGAGTATGGTGCTTGTTTAATCGCAGAACTTGTGCGGCGAGAAATTGATTATGCATTTGGAGAAAATTACCCATAGAGAAGTTTATGGGTTTTGTAGCTCTCTCGCGCACAGCTTTACTATCTAGTTTCATACTATGACAAAATAACAAATTTTTATATTTAGTCAATATTTTTCGTGAAACTTCAGGGCTCACCATAAAAATCGCATGTGCATCCTTCGACAGAGCTCAGGATGACATGCTTGGCTCAGGATGACATTTGAATAGTTTTTCAGGGTTTCTTAACTCGAAGCATCTTCTTCATCATCTTTATTAGGAGCGTAATCCTCAAGCAGTCGTCGAATATCTTCAATACTCAGTAAAGCCGTAGGACAACCTTCCGATACGAATTTCTTGGGAGCACTTTTTGTAGGAAGTACTGCGTCTCCGTTTGCATCAATGCGGCAATCGTCAGAATTAGTCATGTATGTGGTGAACAGTGTCCCATACATCTTCAAATAATTTAACGAGACGGCTGTGGAAATCTTCAGATCCCGTGTCCAGCAATGTGTATTCATCCAAGAAAGATTTCGCTTCCTGTATTTGACGACGATGCATAAGAAGTCGAATTCCCTGGCGAATTTTTAGTTCATACTCATGAATGAGAAAATTCGTATCATCATGTGCTTCCGTTGAGCCTTCGGGCTCACTATTTTCTTGATGTTGGCTACGCGATTGGGTATCGAGTGCGATTTTTGGTTTTTCTTCCATACTTTTCAATTCTCTCTGTTTTGCCTTTGGGTCAGTGAATTTGATCATGTAAGTATATTAT
>CAYGDT010000004.1:0-33034 GCA_964348745.1 uncultured Candidatus Peribacteria bacterium | reverse complement strand
TCTTCTTCCTGCGCTTTTTCGGGCGTCGTGACATGGTAGGTAATCTCCAGATCCGCCTTGATGGCGTCGTTAACGAGTTCCTCCACCTTCGCAATCTGCGCGGGAGTCATCTTTTCTCCGTGGCAGAAATCAAAACGCAGGCGTTCCTTGGTGATGTTGCTTCCGCGCTGCTCGATATGATTGCCGAGGACGGTATGCAGCGCGGCATTTAATAAGTGCGTTGCGGTATGGAGCTTCGTCGTCTCCGAGGAGTGGTCAGCAAGCCCCCCTGCGAACTTTTGCTCCGCACCCTTGCGGCTTAAGTCCTGATGCGCTTTGAATGCAGCGGAGAACCCCTCTTCATCCACTGCGTACCCGTGCTCTGCGGCGATCTCTTTGGTCAACTCCAGCGGAAATCCATACGTGTCGTAGAGGTGAAACGCGTCGCTCCCTTCGATACGCGATCCTGCCGCACCCATCACTTTCGTAAATTGCTTCATGCCTTCTTGCAATGTTGCAAGGAATTGCTGCTCCTCGTGGCTGACTACGTCGCGGATCTCTTTCTCCTGTTTCTTCAAGTGTCCGTAGACATGCCCGTACTGTGCGATCACTGCTTCCACGATCACGGGTGTGAATCCGCCTTCAAACGGAATGCCAAGTTGACGCGCGGAGCGGATGGCACGGCGAATGATGCGGCGCAGCACATAGCCTTGATCCACGTTTGCAGGTTTGATGCCATCACCGATGATGAATGTCGCTGCTTTGAGGTGATCGACGATGATTCTCTGGTGCCTCATCGTGTCATGGTTCCTGCCTGCCGGCAGGCAGGCGTCAGAGCTCACCATGACACACAAACTTTTTACCTTATCCATAATCGGCTGCATCCGATCGGTCTCATAGACACTGTCGACTTTTTGCATCACCTGCACGATGCGGTCGAGGCCCATCCCCGTATCGACGTTTTGCTGCTGTAAGGGCGTAAACGTTCCATCTTCTTTTTTATCGTATTGCATAAACACATCGTTCCCGATTTCAAGCCAGTTCTTTTCATCTGTTGCAGGGTTGCTCCCTTCGGGTGGAAGTTCCGTCGGTCCGATCCAATAAAACATTTCCGAGTCCGGTCCGCAGGGACCGGTTTTTCCAGCAGGACCCCACCAGTTGTGTTTACTTTCAAGCATTCCACCTTTGATAAATCCAATGCGACTCTTCGCAATGCCCAAGGATTCCCAAATCTTCGCCGCATCTTCATCACGCGGCACTTCCGGAAAACGATCATCACCGCCGAAACAGCTGACACCGAATTTCTCCATCGGAATCTCAAGTACGTTCGTAATGAATTCAAAACTCATCGTGATCGCACCCTCCTTGAAGTAGTCTCCCAGCGACCACCTACCCAACATCTCAAACATTGTCAGGTGCGAGCTATCTCCCACTTCGTCTATGTCTTGGGTGCGAATACATCGCTGTACATCCACAAGGCGCCGGCCTGCGGGGTGGCTTTCCCCGAGGAGATACGGAACCAGCGGGTGCATGCCGGCGGTCGTAAACAAAACGGTAGGATCGTTTTCGGGGATCAGCCGCGCACCGGGGATCACTGCGTGGCCGTTACTCTCGAAGAAATCGAGGTACGCCTGCCGGATGTCATCGGTTGATCGAGGGGTCATAGGATGCAAAGTATACCAACGAATCGCTGTAAAACACACATTGTCAACAAGATTTGACAGACTGCAATCAAAGGGAGAAGATCGTTCTTATGGTTTCTGCGGAAACACAGGCGGCAGATGGTGAACAACATGCGATTACAATTCTCCAGGCACGGATTGGTGTAGATGAACCTGCAAAGATAGAGAATGACTTGCACTACAGTACCGTAGTCGAGGGAAGACTCTTCCGCATAAGCGTGATGCTGAGAGACCTCTTTAAAAATGTCGTTGCACTTTTTTCCGATCTCGAAATCTATAAAATGTGTACAGCGATCGACGAAGCCATAAAAAATGCAGTTATTCACGGGAATATGGAGCGTTCTTCTGCATTGCGTGCCGAATCTTCTTCTGCTCTAACAGATCATCTTCGCAATAATTGCAATCCGCACATGCATCAACGAATGGTGACATTTCATGTGCACTATCGCTATGCAACTCCACAGAATCACACACCGCAATTTATTGATTATCCGCTGAATATTTTTGAAGTGGTTGAGGGCAAAGTTACGGAGAAAGTAGTCGATACATTCAGTATCCAAAAGCACGACACTCTTGCGAACTTACCTCAACCCGACGCAGTATCGTTTCATATTCAAGACGAAGGACAGGGTTTTGTACTCGAGGATATTTCTCAGCCAACGTATACTGATAGCCCAAGAAGAAGTGGATTTGGTTTGGCTTTGATGCGCACATTTATGGACGAAGTCGACTTTAATCCCAAAGGCAACGCAGTAACCATGCACAAGCGCGTCACGCCTTCCTCTTTAACTCCTCGTACTTCCGATAGTAGTTCTCCCCAAGGAGCCCCAGAAACCCCAGTGTTCCACGAGTGACCTGCAGCGTGTTTTTGAGGTAGGGATTGCGGATTCTCTCCTCCTTTTTCGGCGTATCACCCGTTTGTTTGAGCTTTGCAAAGCCCCATTCGACGCAGCGATCGACACCGTCTTGTACGTGCGCAAGACTGAATCCAAGTGTTCTTGCCCATGCTTTGGCTGATCCGAGTTTCATTCTGGGCTCCGCGTGGAAGCTGAAATATGCTATACTATACACAATATATACACATTCATGCACAAATCCTTCCTAGACCTGCTCTTCGCAAACAGAATGACGGTTTTGACATCTTGTTTGCTGTTTCTTCTCATTGCCGTCGAAGGGAATTTACTCCATGTTCGCGCTCAAAATGTTATGGAATCCCAGCTCAAGAGCGAACTTCGGACCTCCGCCGCACTGGGTGCGCAGTTTTTCTCAGGAGAGGAGATTGATCGTATCGTGGGAGCTGAGGATCTGCAGACTGCACACTATGCAAGCATCGTTGAGCGCTTAAACAGTATCCGGCAGAGTATTCCAAATATTGAATACATCTACATCATGCGTAAAACGGATGACCCTCTGACGCTCGCATTCGTCGCCGACGGCGATTCGCTCTTCACATTTGCACAAATGGATGCCAATGGAGACGGCGTGTTGCAAGCGTCGGAAGAAGCATCGTACCCTGGTGATTCTTATGACATTGGCGAAATTTTTGCGCTGCAGAGCGAAGCTTTTTTGTATCCTACGGTGGATGAAGATATCACGAACGATCATTGGGGAAAGGCGATTTCGGGCTACGCACCCATCCGAAGGAGTAACGGATCCGTTGCGGGAGTGCTTGGAATCGACATGAACGCTGCGAACTTTATTACGTTAGCCCACCGGGCGTTTTCTCCGTTGCTTCTTCTCCTCGTTACTGTGCTTGGATTGCTGGTCGCGGTCTTCGTCGGTACGACGCTCTGGCAGCGCCAATTGAAAATGCTGACAACCATCGAGAATGAACGGACGTCGTTGCTTGCGCTTGCCACCCACCAACTTGGTGCACCTGTAACGTCCATACGATGGTGGATGGAGATCCTTCGCGATGGAGGGTTCTGTGATGACAACAACGCGTGCGATATGATCGAGAAGTCGGTGGATCGGATCACGGGGATCATCCGGGCATTGTGCGATGTCGATCGCACGGAACGAAATACCCTCCAGAGCACAGCGCGCATCGTATCAACAGCGAACGCCGTGAACGCCGCCGTCAAGGAAGCGCAACTCATCGTCGATCAAAAGCAGCAAACGATCGTTTGTGAATCCGATACATCAGGGAATGTGTTCATCGATCCGAAACTGCTGGTCGGCGTTCTGCAAGAACTCTTGGAGAACGCAAGCGCATATTCACCCAAGCAGAGCGAAATACATGTGCGATGTCAGACAAAGGGTTCACGTGTCCTCATCTCCGTCATCGATGAAGGTTGCGGCGTACCCAAAGGTGAGGAGGAAAGAATTTTTGAGAAAATGACGCGCGGTAGCAATGCCTCGCTCTGGAGGCCCGATGGCAACGGGCTCGGGCTCTACATCGCTCGTATGATCATCGAGCGTGCGGGAGGCACGATCAAACTGCGGAAAAATCCTATGAAAGGCAGTACGTTCGAAGTGTCATTGCCCGCGGCGTAGCTCTGCCGAGGGTGCCTCATACAATCCGCGTTCCCCGTTGTATCCGATGGGGAAGTAGTCGACGTTCTTCGCTTCTTCTTTGTGATCATGCGGGTACAGATAGCCCTTGCCGTAGCCGTGTTGTTCCTTCATAGCTTTCACGGGAGCGTTCCTCAGATGCATCGGCACTTCGAGACTCGGCGCATCCTGTATCGCGCGCTTGGCTTTGCCCATCGCAACCGTCACGGCATTGCTCTTTGGTGCACTTGCAAGATACGTGCACGCGTGCGCGAGGAAGAACTCGCCTTCGGGCATCCCGACCATCTCAAACGCCTGCCAAGCGGCAGTCACCATGCGCAGTGCGTTCGGGTCTGCCTGCCCGATGTCTTCGCTGGAAAATATACTCATACGCCGGAACAAAAACCGCGGCTCTTCCCCCGATGCAAGCATTTTGTACATCCAGAGCAACGCTCCATCCACGGAGCTGCCCCGCAGGGATTTTATGAATGCGCTGATCGTATCGTAGTGGTCTTCGCCTTTTTTGTCGTAGCGCATAGAGCGCTGCTTGAGTAGTTTCTCCGCGTCCTCTCTGGTGATCTTCGCACCGATCACGAGTGCAGAAAGCTCGAGCAGGTTCAATGCTATCCGCGCATCGCCGTTGCCGTGCTCGGCGATCTTGCTGATGGCACCATCATCCATCTTCACCTTGCCGGCGTAGCCGTCTTCGTGCGCGATTGCCCTGCGGATGATGCTTTCAAGATCCTCCACCGAAAGAGGTTTGAGTAGGTGCACCTGCGAACGGGAAATAAGAGCGCTATTGACCGAGAAGTATGGGTTCTCCGTCGTCGCGCCGATCAAGATCACGTCGCCGCTCTCCACCGAAGGAAGCAGTGCATCTTGTTGGGACTTATTAAACCGATGGATCTCATCGATAAACAGCAGCGTCCGCTGGCCCATAGCAGTGCGAAGCTGCGCAGCCGCAGCGACAACTTCCTTGATGTCCTTTACACCACTCGTTACGGCATTGAGTTGTGTAAATTGGGCCTTGGTCGCTTCGGCGATGATCTTTGCCAGTGTGGTTTTCCCCGTACCGGGAGGTCCGGCGAAGATCACGGAACTCAGCGCATCACTCTCGATTGCTTTCCGTAAGGGTGTTCCTTCTCCCACAATCTCCTGCTGTCCGGCAAATTCGCTCAGGGTTTTTGGTCGTAAGCGATAGGCGAGTGGGGCGGAGGTGTCCATGAGGAGAGTATTCTACTTCCTCCAAGCTCACGCGGATAGCAGTGTCAGCTGCCTTTAAACCATTTTTTCGCTTTTGGTCTCCGATGCGGACAACCCGGCCAGCAGCATGGCCGGCGCTCTCCTTCGCGCAGTCGCGAAAGAATTTGGCTCACATGGTCAGCTCGTGTTTCTGCCTTTTTCACAATCGTGGTCCAGCAGATCCACTCATTGCGAGCGAGAGGCGTGAGACGGTTCCATTTCTCGAGCACGTCGGGATTGGACGTGAGAGCTGCCTTAATATCTGCAGGAACGGTGTGGTTGACGCCAGTAGCAATAGGGGTTTTTGGCATATCCATATGATACGCTAAAACTCACGTCTTCTCGATCAGATACTGTACTTCTGGGGCAGTCTTGCAAAGGTGAGTGCGCCGATGCGAAGTTGTATGGTTATTGCTTATAAGAAATTGATTAGTTGACAATGGTATTGACAATGAAAATTTGATTAGTTGACAATGAAAAATCTGTTTATTATATGTGGAGATTGGAGTTCATCGTAGATCCTTCTTAAACTGTTCCGTTACTATTCGGGAATATTGCTTCATTCCTTCAAGATAGCATCATGCAGCTCTTTTGCAGATGAATAGGATTCTTTGCTATTTCGAGCTTCCTCTATTGCCGCAAGAACCTCGCGCTCCGCTTTCAGAGTCATTCCGTTTTCTGTAAGAATCGGAAAAGGAATACCTCCTACCTTTTCGATTTGAACAAGATACATATTAATAGCAGTACTCATATCGAGTCCCAATTCAGAAAGTATCTTCTGAACATTCTTTTTCGTCTTGGCTTGGGTGCGAACCTGAATGGTAGTCATGACTACAGTGTACCGATGTGTAGTGACAATGTCAATACATTGTAATATTGGAAAGGGTTCGAAATGAGTGGAATCTTCTTCCTTTAATAATCCGCGACTGGTTTTCATACTTAATGATCTCTCATGCAGCATTTTTTGAATTTGTTTCCACTACCACATGGACATGGATCATTTCTATTAATTTTTCCGTTTCCATTTTGAAACGGGACGCCCTTTAGATCTAGCTGTCGATATCCTTGTTCCTCATATTCTATCCTTAACAGACGAACAGATTCACTAAAATCTGCCATATCAGAGATACTCTCCAAATTTTCTCGCATATTTGTCATGAACCCCTCATCGGTGGCTTGGCCTTTCATAGAGCTGGATTTCGATATAGATAATTCGAGAACTGCTTCGAGCAAGGCATCATGGCGGATGCTTGTGATTATTTTTCGTGAAGCGTCTCGATACACAACTTCTTTTTTTGCGCCTGCTCCCGTTACCTCAAAAATTCCGATGCAATCCTTTCTGTCGAGACCCCCATGTTCCCTCCCCCAGAATATGGGCGTATAGTGTGTCATTACGTTTAAAAGGAATTCCATCGCCGGGATTTGATGTTCATAATGCCTGCGTTTTGTTTGTATTATTCCGAATATAGAAACGAATGGACGATTTTTGTGAGCGCTCTTGTATTCCATAGGCTCTTCACTTGCTTGAATAATAGGCCTATTCACAAGTCCCATAGCTGTTCCCGATGACAAAAGTTCCATTGGGACGGTCATTGGAGATTTTCCTTCAAAAAGTTCTTCGTCTATTTGTCTGCAGATTAGCGACATGAAAGCCATGCCTTCTTCAAAATGGCTATATTTTTCTACCTCGGATAATTCTTCAAAAGTTTTAGTAGAATTTTTTACATTCAAAAAAATTTCAATGACCTTCCGAGCATGTTCAGGTAGCAACCAATTTTTTGTATTTGCTACACCTACTCTGTGCAGAAAGCTTCCTTGTAAAAAATCATTGCGTGCGGTTGATAGATCAAGTCCTTCAAATTCTGAGGGATCGGAATCAGAATGTAGTAATTTTAAAGAATCTTCCCATGTATGAACTCTTTTGCCGTCTTTAAAATGGTTTTTCGCTGTTTCTAAAGCAATATATGCTGTTGTTAATAATGCGCGTACTGTACTTTTATGTTCGCGGCCTTTCATTACATTTACTCCAATGGGAATGGGGGCGCTATTTGGTTCTATCGGTAAGGACCAATTGTGGCAAATATAAGCAGGACAAACTTGTCCAAAATAATCCCAATAAATGCCGTCAATCGGCTTATCCATCGTTGGTAAAATACTACCCATTTCACCGATTCTCCGATCTCCAATTTCGTATCTACGGCACATTCTTACATATTCAGCGGTGGCCTTTGGGTCTTCTCCTAAAATAAATGTGACCATATTTCTGCATGAAATGCCGATTTCTTGCAGCGCTCGAAAATCATAATCATTTTGGCCGGGTAGCAACGAAAATCTCATATTTTTGCGTTGTTCTAATGAAATGTGTCTAGCGATATTGGCCATATGCCATTCTCGGGACTCGTTTTTCGCTGGGTTGTTGAAATCGACATCTTCATGTGTTTGCGAAGACGTTGCTATGAAGTCCATACCACTGGCAGTTCGTTTATTTTTAAGAATTTCGC
This sequence comes from uncultured Candidatus Peribacteria bacterium, assembly GCA_964348745.1. Taxonomy (GTDB): domain Bacteria; phylum Patescibacteriota; class Gracilibacteria; order Peribacterales; family Peribacteraceae; genus CAYGDT01. The sequence goes on along the minus strand of CAYGDT010000004.1, from coordinate 25,137 downwards.
TTCGCAACCAAGAAGTAGCCGCTGTGATCTGTTGAAGTGTATATCTATTCGTTTGACTAAAAATTTCGACAAGCTCGCGATGTATCTGATCAAGGGGGACGCCATCCGTAAGGCAGGCCTCTAAGTGCTCATTTATGATTGCCTTATGAGAATTATCTATACCCATAGAATGGTATATTATTACCATAAAAACTACTTATGTCAATTATAGCGTAATGGTTCAATAGCTTCGCAATCTTTGTTTTAAGCGAATTGTAGTTTATAAGCCCGCCTAGCCTTCTGGCTTCGTGGTTTACCATGAGCGAGTCCTCGAAGGGGCAAGCACTTCAAATAAGCCCTACGCCGCTCCTCATTTTATTCGGAGCTCTGCGGGGCACACTCCTTGATGCTGTTTAAAGCGAAGTGTGGTGGACTCGGTTCGGAAGGAATGGAATCAGCTAGAAATGATGGTTATTGAATGGAATGATGTACTAGCAGCAGCCGAACAACGTGCGGCAAAGGCCTATACAAAGCACTGATCCTTTCAAGGAATAATCACATGAGGGGATTGGCAAGATAAGCGGTACAATATAAATATGGATAAGAAAGCTACTTTAGAAAGGCTTAAAGATATATCACAGCTAGGAATTGTCTTTGCGGCACTCTTATATGTTTTAGGCTTTCTCACTGTTAATGCCTTCCTGGCTCGCTTTGGTATTGTTAGTTTCGATATTATCAATGCCCGGTATTTAATTGCGGGCATTCTATGTCTAATGCCCCTTTCAATCGTCTTATGGATTGGATGGCATTTCGGTAGTAAAAAGACTTATCTATTTTTTAGCAGCAATGAAATTACGGAGAGATTAGGCATTTATATTAATGCTGTATTTTGGTCATACGTAATAAGCGGTGCTTTTGTTTACTTATATAAAGCTGGTGCAATAAGCAATCCATATCCTACAACTAAACTTCAATATCAAAGCACTGGAAAATATGATTTTGCTGCTCAATATCTCAATTTTCTAGAACCTTTAGGGGCATTGGGTTTTGTATTAAAAATGGCGGCCAATATAGCCGGTGTTATCATTCTGATAATATGCTTTTTCTATTTATTGGGTGCAGTTATTAAACAATTTTCAAAAACATCTAACACAGAGGCTGAACCGAAGAAGATTAAAGAAAGTAAGGCTAAAATAAAAAAAGAGGAGAAAATCATGCAAAAGCCAAAGCCAAAGCCGGTGTGGATATTTATTGGCAGATGCACTGAAGCTGTTCTTCTCGCCTTGTTACTTGCTACCTTTTCGTATGCCTACAACAGAATACGAATTGATATTTTTGACTTCAGTTCGTTTAGTAATTTCAAACTAACACAAGGAACATTTTTTGCGTGGTTTTTTAGTTCGGTAGCTGCGACATATACACTCACCTCTTGGGTGGCTATTGGTGTGGAGAAAAAACTACCCCTCATTAAGCCTCATGAAGCCGGTTACGTATTGCAGGGCATGATTGTTCCAATATTGGCTTCTATCATTTTATTTGGACAAACAATATTTCCTCGCATCCCTTATATGATTGGCGGAGGGGAGCCGAGAGAAATAGGCTTACAGGTTAGAGATCCAAATTTTCTTAATATCGAACAAGATGCAAAGCTTTATTTGATCGGGGAATCATCGCAATTTTTTTATGTGGTTGCAACGGGGAAATTGCATGGAAAAGCATTGCAGATAAACAAAGAAGAAGTGGAGTTTTTAACAACGAAAATAGGGAGCGGTAGCGTCATTCCCACAGGAAGCGGCACGACTGCCACACCCAAAAGTGCGACTGGTATAATCGTGCCAGATGCTACTTAATGAAACACAACCGCTAACACAGCCTTCACATTCTACTTACAGTTAGGTGATCAGTGCAGTTTCGCGCTTGCATCCTTCGGTAATCGGAGAATAGTCTATGGATCGATAGTAGAAAGTTGAGCGGTGCAAAGGATTCTGGACATAGTGAAAAGTGTACACCGTATATCAATCGCTTTTTTAATCCCGCATATTTTCAAACTTACCACGCGAAGCTCGCTGCAGCGAGCGAAGTGTGGTGGAGATGCCCCTCCTGCGTTCGCCTCCGCCCTCGGCTCCGGCGAACTACGGCGGGCAGGCGGGAACCTGTGACACCATCAACAAAAAATCCGCCAGTCGCACACAAGGTGCGCCTGTCGAATTTGTGGTGGAGATGCCGGGAATCGAACCCGGGTCCAACGTGTAGAAGAACGTGTTCATACTGTTATGTCCGCTTCGGTACTCTTTACGATAAGGAGCGGACCAAGAACCGTAAAGAGGGTTGATGCTGTATACGCAGAGTCATCGCATCAGGTGAAACTGCGTCCCGCTAAGTGACGCCGCTTCCGCGTAGCGGAAGTCAGCGGAGCGACGTGTTCGCGCTAAGGCGAACTAAGCGGCCATCGCGAACTGAGGGGCCAAGCTCATACGAGCCAGGACACCTTCAGCGATACGATTAGCCTTGCTGACTAGTGAGTCTGCAATTATTGGTGCGTCATGTGGGTAACGGGAACCGGCGCCATCCCGAACAGAAACAAACGAACCCTAGAGTCACGCTGTCGAAGCCTGTCATCCCCACGATTTCATGGAAGGCAAACCTACGGTTTTCCTTCCATGGACCATCCTTTCCCTATAACGAATCGCTCCAGTCGGGCAAAGCCCGACTTCGCGATGAATTGTTTTATGGGAGGAAGACCATGGGAGTGAAATACCGATGATGCAAACGATCAAGACTCATAGTCTATCACATATTTGCCCTATAAAACGACGTACCACGCTTTTTTTGAGCCCGTAGGCAGTCAAGAGAATGATCTCCTACAGTATCATCTACTTCCGGTGTTCCGGTGGTCGCTCGTCGATTTCTTCAAAACTCTGGATCACCTGATCGAAGAAATTGTAGAGTGTTTTGTCTTGCCCCCCGCAACGGACATTGAGCACGTAGATCCAACGCGCACCGAAGTAAAATGCTCGGCGGTCGATACAGTCGCCGACTTCCTCCTGCACGATCAGTGTCGGCAGGCCGTTGATCGTTACGTTGTCTTCCAGTTCAATAAACTCCACATCGCTACTAATCGCATTAATGATGGCGTCGCTGTCGGAGAGTGCATATCCATCGATCCACATATCCCGCGCGACGCAGAGCTGCTGCCCCATGCAGTTTTCCTCTTTGTTCGGACCGAAGTAGACCGTCCACTCCGACCGAACGTAGGGGCTGCGGCCGTCGTAGCTTCCACGGGGGAGGAAACTGGGAGCAGGCCAGATATTGGGGTACTGGAATGTGAAAGTATAGTCTTCGTTCACATACTCTTTCCACGTGAGCGGGTAGGCAACGTCCTGCGTAGTTTTCGACGCGCGGTTGACGGGCGGCAGGGCATACGGCGCGTCCTTCAGACGGTATATGAGTTCTGCCATCTCTCCGCGGTTGATATTCTGAGCGAGATCATGAATACCGACGGGGATTGCATTCTCGGCAGCCAAAAATTCCACATACGGCGTGTACCACAGTTCGTAGCCAGCTCCGAGGTTCGGCAGCTCTACGCCCGTAAGCCCGTACGCGAGCGAGAGCATCTTCGCGGCTTCTACAAACTTTACGCCTTCCTCCGGACGGAACCGCCCGTCGGGATATCCATCGACGATGCCGTTCGTCCATGCCGCGCAAATTGCAGGGGCAAACCATGCGTCGCGGGGGACATCGGGAAAATTGAACGCGGGAAGGACAGGATTCACCGCCGCATCATCCAGTGCGCTTAAACAACCATCGCTCACGCTTGCGGGGAACACGGCGTTCATCAGGATTTTTGTAAACTCCGCGCGGTTGATTGTACGGTCGGGTTGGAAGGAGCGGTTCTCGTATCCTTGAACAATACTGTTAATTGTCAGGTACTGGATCGCATCGAAGTAAGGATGCGTCTCATCGAAATCGAAAAACTTCGCGGAAACAGGCGTGCTCCAGAGAAGAAGCACGAAGGAAAAAACAGTAATGGAATGTCGAAAGGAAGGTATGGATAAATTATAGCATAGTACGAATTACTCATTCCTAATTCCAAATACCTAATACCTAATACTCGTGTTATACTTCTCCCCAACATCCCCCCACTCTCCATGTCCACCGCTTCACTCAAAAAATATTCCGCCGAAATGCTCGCGACGTTCACGCTCACACTCGGTGTTTCGCTCTCGATCCTCTTTGAGCTCCCCGTTGCAACACCGGTAATCGCAGGTCTCATCGTCGCGATGTTCGTGTATACCATCGGTCCCGTTTCCGGCGCGCATATTAATCCCTGTGTGACGTTTGGAATGCTCTGTATCAAAAAGATCACACCGAAAGACTCTCTGTTCTACGTAGCGTCTCAGGTGGTCGGTGCAAGTCTTGCGATGCTCACCGTCAATACGCTGACTGGATCGGTGCCCGTCGCAGGAGGTGCGGATTCTTTTGTCATCGTTCTCGCGGAAGCAGCAGGTGCGTTCCTGTTGGTCTTTGCTGTCGCCTCGGTTGCGACAGGTAAAGTCGGCGCGGGTGCTTCGGGCGCGGTCGTCGGAGGTTCGCTCCTCATGGGCATTCTGATCGCTTCTGTCGTCAGTAACGGTGTACTGAACCCCGCTGTTGCGCTCGGTATTGGTTCGCTTTCGCTGAGTTACATCGCAGGTCCGCTGCTTGGCGGAGGGCTCGGAGCGCTCGCATTCAGATGGATGACGAAATAGTTCCTAGTTCCTAGTTCTTAGTTTGCTACAATGTGGCACCATCTTAAGTTCTTTTCTAAGAACCAAGAACTAAGAACACATTCCACTCAATCCCATGGATCAACTAGAAATACAGAAGAAGATCGAAGCGTTCCTCGCCGAGCTCGGCGTACCGAGTTTCATCGTCTTCGGATGGAAGAAGACCGACAGCGAATTCGGCGTCGTCTCCTCGCATCACCAAATTCCTCCCAAAGCCGCGATCAAGGGCATGAGTTGGGCGTTGAATGATTTTATTAATAAAAGCTTATAGGTTCTGGAAGGTGGTGGAACAGGAAATTTGGCTTTTCTATAAGGAGAATCCAGTGCATCCGGAGAATCCGGAGCATCCAGGGATACGCAAGCGGTTTTGCGGGGCATATGCTGCACTTATGCATATACGACCGCACGAAAAACTGGTTGTCTGGCAACGCTCCTATGAATTATGCCTGCATATCTATGCACTGACAGTACTCTTTCCAAAATATGAAGTCTTTGCACTTTCTAATCAGATGAGGAGATCGTCGTACAGTGTACCGATGAACATTGCAGAGGGGAATGCGAAGAGATCACAGAAGGAAAAGTTGCGATACTTTGAAACAGCGCAGGCTTCGTTGGAGGAATTACATGTACAGCTCCGTTTGTCGTTTGATTTGCATTACGTAGAAAGAAAAATATTTGAAGACACTGATGGCATGATCAACAGAGTCAGTTTCCTATTGATGAAGCTTCGCAAATCCCTAGAGGTCTAATCCCCGGACTCCCAGGTATCCCCGGATTCCCCGGTATCCCTACTACTTAAACATCTCCTTCATCACCCAGTTTGCCAGTCCAAAGCAACATGCAATGACGATCCAGCCCCACGGTCCGCCGTAGATTTCCAGACGAACAAGTGCGGGGTCCATGCGCAGGGTAAAAAGTTGCACCACGTACACGAATACCCCGTTGACGACGATCACGGCGACGATTGTAGCTACAAGCTTCAGCGGCAGCGTGACAATCGCGAGGATCGGACGGAAGAAAATATTGAGCAGCGAGATCAACGCACCGACGATGACGAAAGCGGGGATTCCTCCTGTGAGGGAAAAGTACTGGCTCACGTACGTCGCAAGCACCCAAACAAGAAGGACGTTGAGTACAAACTTCAGAAGAAGTTTGAGGGGAGTGTGGCTGGATTCGCTCTTGATCATCGTAGAGAGTCTACTGCTTTCGTAATCGTATAACTACTTTCCTGTCTCCCATTTCAATGGTGTGATCCTCTCCATCACAACTGTCGAACTTCGCGCGGGTTTCGGATTCTATGAGCTCTTTATGCGTTGCAATCACATCGTTTGCGCCCTCAACCTGCAACACGATCGTATCGGTGAATGCGAGCCCCGATTCTTTGCGGATGCGTTGGATGGCACGAATAAGATCGCGCGCGTCGCCTTCGAGCTTGAGAGCGTCGGTCACGGTTGTATCCAGTGTGACGACCACCCCCCTGTCCGCTGCGGCATCTTGTCCTTCTTTTCCGCGGTACACGATCTGCGCTTCATCGGGTGCGAGGACCTCATCGAGGATCAGAATCCTTCCGTCGTCTTGGACGGAGTACTCACCCCCCTTGCCGGCTTTGATCACCTCCTGCACGCGGCCGCCGAGGCGCGGTCCTACTTTTCGAGCATCTACCAATACATAGCTTTCGGCCAGTTCTTCGGGATTGTCCGCAAACGAGACTTCTTTTACGTTCAGTTCCTGTCGCAGGAGATCCAGATCTTCCTGCGTAACATCGATGTTCAAGGATACCGGCAGTGCGATCGTTGCTTTTGCAAGTGGCTGTCGTACTTTGATTGTCGCGTTGGAGCGGATGGAATTGCCGAGGTTGACGATCGTGCGCAGCATGCGGGTTTTTTCCAAGAGCTGCCTTTCTGACCGCGAAAGCTCCCGTGTTTTCGGCCAATCGGTAAAGTGAATTGAATCGTGGTCTTTAGAAACGAGGTTTAGGTAGATCGCCTCTGTGAGAAACGGACAGAATGGTGCGAGCAGCTGCGAGAGTGTCAGCAGGACGTCGTACAATGTCGAAAGTGCATCATGACGCTCTGCGTTCTGTGCATCGCCGGTTGCGTCCGGGTAGGCATCGAACACTCCTTTTCCTGCGAAACGGCGTCGCGAGAGGCGCACGTACCAGTTGGTCAGCATGTCGATGCTCTCGTGGATCTGTCCACATGTTGCAGAGAGGTCGTAGCTGTCGAGTTCCTTCGTCATGCGGTTTGTGAGATCTTGCATCTCCGCGCGGATCCACACATCCAGCGGATGCTGCGATGCCCTCCTGCTTTCGACAGGCTCAAACTGACACGCATTGGCGTAGGTGACAAAGAAACTGTAGGTGTTCCACAGCGGCAGTAGGACGCTGCGCACTGTTTCTTCGACGAGCTTCTCGGAGAAACGCAAATCTTCGCCGCGCACGGCGGGGCTGCTCATAAGCGTAAAGCGCACGGCGTCGGCGCCGTGGCGGTGCACGACTTCGAGTGGCTCGGGATAGTTTTTCAGGCGCTTACTCATTTTCTTCCCGTCCTCCGCAAGCACGATGCCGTTGACCACGCAGTGTTCGAAGGGCGATGTCTCAAACAGCGCTGCTCCAAGCACAGTGAGCGTGTAAAACCATCCGCGGGTCTGGTCCATGCCCTCCGCGATGAAATCCGCAGGGAAATCTGGAGGAACAGCGCTCCCTCTCCCTAACCTTTGATGCGCCATCTCAAAGGGATAGTGCACCTGCGCGTACGGCATCGAACCGCTTTCAAACCAACAATCGAGTACCTCAGGAATGCGCCTGTACTTGGGATTGATAAAGAACGAATTGAATTCCGCATTATTCGGTACAAATGCCAGAGCATCTTTGTAGGAGAGGTTTTCGGCGAGCAATTTTAAAAACTGCATGACGCCGCGATGCGCTACAACAAGAACTTTTTTTCCCGCGTAGCGTTCCAGCAGCACATCGATCGCTTGCTCCATGCGCGCCATGTAGGCATCCAGCGATTCGCCGCCTTTGGGCGTGCAGTTGCGGATGACTGCATTGTGCGTATCCACAGGCGCACATTGCTGCTCTTGTATTTCGGCGAGTGTTTTTCCTCCCCAGTCTCCGACGTTGCGTTCCACGAGAATTTCCAGCGGTTCATCCAGTGGAATGTTCAACTCCTTCGCGATGATCTCCGCAGTTTCGCGCGTGCGTTTGAGGTTAGAGGAAACAATAACATCAAACTTTTTCTTTTTTAGTTTCTTTGCGGTGTCCAATGCCTGCGCTCTCCCCGTGTCATTCAGGGGTATATCGTTTTTTCCGCCCTGTATTTTCTTCGCTTTGTTCCAGTCGGTTTCTCCGTGTCGGATGACGGTTACATCCACACTCGATTTCGTTTTTGGTCCTGACCAGGTAATGTCGTCGGTCGTATCTTTATGGAGATCCATCTGCTGCTCAAGCGCGTGATCCCAGAAATACGATTTAGGCACGGCATTCTCGGGGTAGGGCCGGTGACTGAGTTTTACGGGATCTTCTTTCGTGAAGAAATGTTCGATGTTCACCATGGGGTCGGCGTGCGTGACGACGACGATGTGTTCGCTTCTGTGTTTCGGGAGCGTCTCTTCCAAAAATTCCGTAACGCGCTTGTACACGCGCTCCCATGGTTCCATGCCTTCGAAGTGGTAGATGCTCTCCGGTTTTCCGGATTCGATCTTGTGCGTCCGTCTCGCTTTGATGAACGTCAGATCCGAGAAATCGACGTTCTTGCCTTCCCACTCGCCAAAGTCCACTTCGCGCAGCCGTTCGTCGACGATCACCTTCGCGCCCGTCTCCTTCGCGATCGCTTCCGCGGTCTGTCGCGTTCTTGCCAGAGGAGAGGTATAAATCACGCTGACCGGAATTCCATCTCCCTTTCCCAGCCACACTCCTGCACTCTTGGCTTGCTGTTTCCCGTGTTTGGTCAGGTCCGTTCCAGGGTCTTTTCCTTGATAGATAGGGATCAAATTTCCCTCGCTCTCTGCATGTCGCAGGGCGGTCACTTTCGTAAAGCGGACGAGTTTGCGCTCCATGAGTTCATCGCGGGAACCGATGACATCGATATCGTTTGTAGCGGAAATGTCATCCTGAGCTCTGTCGAAGGATGTCATGGTTCGACAGTGCTCACCATGACATAATCGCCAAATCGGTAGGGGCGTTCCCCAGTACCGGTTGCGGCTGATCGCCCAATCGTGCGCATCGGCAAGCCACTTGCCGAAACGCTTGTCACGTACGTGTGCGGGCATCCACTCGGTACGGCTGTTACATTGCAGCATTGTTTCCTTGATTTTCTCCACTGCGACAAACCAGCAGCTCGTTGTGTACGGAAGCAGGGGAGTATCGCAACGCCAGCAATGCGGGTAGCTGTGCGTGTACGTGAAATTCGAGAAATACCGTTGATGATCTTTCAGCCACTTGATGATCAAGTTGTCGGTCGCCATGGGGTCTTTGCCCTCGGGTTTTACATGCACACCTTGAAAATCGATAACCTCCGGACTGAAGAACCCGTCCATACCGACGTGGTAGATGACATCGACGTCTTCGTGTACGGACACGGCGTAGCTGTCTCCTCCGAGACAGGAGGTCACATGCACGATGCCCGTTCCCTCTTCGTCACTGACTTCCACGTCGTCATACGACACAATTTTGAAAACGCGTTGCCCATAAGTTTCCGGTTTTTTACTCTTAGCAGTTCGCGGGATCACGCGGTCGACGAAATATGGAAAGAGCGGTTCGTAGTGCTGTCCAATCAAATCTTTCGCAAGAACTTTTCCCGTAATTTCGTACTCTTTTCCCTTGAACACTTTTTCCACTAGCTTCTCCGCGAGAACAAATTCTACGGCACTTCCCGCTTCTTTCACTTTCACGTACGAGATCTTCGGACTCACGGCGAGCCAGGTATTGCCGGGGAGCGACCATGGCGTCGTCGTCCATGCAAGCAACACGGTTTTCGCGTCATTCTTCAGAGGGAACGTCATGATTACCGATTGGTCGGTGCGGTCGCGGTATCCCTGCGTCACTTCGAAGTTCGCAAGCGGCGTCGCGCACCGCGGACAGATGTGCATCGGTTTTAAACCCTCGTAAATCAGGTCTTTTTGATGCAATTTGGAAAACGCCCACCAGATACTCTCCATGAATTCCGGCTCCATCGTTTTGTAGTCCCAGTCCATGTCCACCCAGCGGCCCATGCGCTCCACGGTCTGCCGCCACTGCCCGGTGTAGCGCTGCACGGATGCGCGACAAAGATCATTGAAAGCCTTCACGCCCATCGTTTCGATCTGCGTTTTATCCTTGATGTCATTCTCTTTCTCGATCAAGTTTTCGATGGGTAAACCGTGGCAATCCCACCCGAACCGCCGCTGCACGCGATTTCCGCGCATAGTCTGGTAGCGGGGGATCACGTCTTTGATCGTTCCGGCAAGCAGGTGCCCGTAGTGAGGGAGTCCCGTTGCAAACGGGGGGCCGTCGTAAAACGAAAAGCTTGTAGCTTGTAGCTTAGAGCTTGCAGTGTTTTGCTCAGGATTGTCTAAAACATCATCACTCACTTTTCCGCGCTTGCGAATGGAACGCTTGAATGTGTCCTCCTCGCGCCAGTAACGCAGGATTCCTTCTTCAAGCAATGGAAGGCTCTGTTTAGGGTCGACGGGGTCGAATGGCATCGTCGCAAAGAATAGCGTAATCAAGGGGATTTGGCATTAAAATCGTTTGTAGAGAAAAATTGACTTAAGGCTTCGTTGCAAGGAAGATAATCAGTCCTATGCCACTGAATAGCCGCCAATTTGAGACATTCCAACGAATTGTCGCGATACCTTCGCCCTTCACTCAGATAGATCCTGTGGGGGATGAAACGGAGTTGCAGGAAACTATCTGGGGAATGTTAGAAGATCCCTCCGTACGTCTCTCCAAACAGGTGATTAACGAGGGTCAGAATCGGTTCAATATCATTGCGCAGAAGGGAGCTACAATAGAGGAAGCCAAGTATGTAGTAATGGTGTACGTACACACAGATACGATCAAGAAGAAATTTCAGTGGAAGGATATGATCGACTACAAATTAGTGCGCGATGGAGACCTTCTTCGCGGTATTGGTGCATACGATATGAAAGCAGGAGTGATGCTGCTCATCGATTTGCTGCAGACAGTCGAACTCCCGGAAGGCGTAACGCTGGTTGGTGCGTTTTGCTGCGGAGAGGAACGGGACAGCGACGGTATCAGAAAGCTCATGGAATGGCCTCATATTCATCGTGTTAATGTTGTGCATTCTCCGGAAATCGGTGCTATGGGCAATGACCCTAGAGACGATTCTATTATGCTTGAGAAGGATTATCCAAAAGACATCATTGTTGGCCGCCCCGGGAATGTAAAATCCAATCTTGTCGTTACTGTTCAGGATAGCCACGCATACAAGACAGATGTGCCGGACGCAGTTGACGCATGGCGCCACCTTGCAAACCATCTTAAGCAGCAACTTTCCGATCGCACGGTATCAAAAACATTAGAGCATCCTGATTTTGGAAAGGAATTTCTACGTTTTCGACATGCGAACACGGCAGAAGCAGGAGAATTCGAATCAGTAGCAACAGAAATGCGCTCACGTCTTGCAATTCGTATTCATCCTCCCACGTCAATTGAGAGTATTCGTGTTTGGCAACAAAACGCACTTGATCTGCTCGTGCGCTCAGAGCACTGGTCTGACTATGGCATTGATGCCCAGTTCACCGAAGCAGGTATGTCGTACAACCCATATATTATTCGTACGGATTCACCTGATGTTCTTGCAGTTGCAAATGCTGTGGAGGAGCATTACGGAGCTTATCGATTTTCTGTAAGCCAAGCTATCGCCGACGGAGCATTCGGTCATTTTGAAATGAATAGAAGGCGCGGAATTGTAGAACCAAGAGATTTTAACCAGTATGCGGTGGGACAAGTTCGACCACATGATCAACCCGTTCCCGAACATTATGTTCCCTGGCTCGACATCGGTCCGCTGGGACAAGGAGCCCATAAAAAGTCTGAACGGGTTTATGAGGAGAGTTTGGTAAAGCTCATAGAATTCTATAGGCAATACCTTATTGACTATCTATTGCGATATCTCAACAAGAAAGAAGGGGCATAATGCAGCATTTATGATCAGAGATGTTTTACAGCTATTTCATTGACAAATATGGCTCTGGAAGGGATAGTTCTGTAACTTGGCCTTCTTGTATTATGAGTCTCTTTCAACCAAGTCATCTATCGGGTTCTGAGTTCGATGTTTCCGATTCTGCAAAGAGTGTGGACTCCAGAACTGCCATAAATACGAATAGTGCTGGGGGATCGAATTCGGTTCATCGCAATGAAGCTGAATGTGCTCACAAAATTGATGGTGCGCTCGGGAGAAGCGGAGGTTTAGATAGCTCAAGCACGGTTGCAGTGAATTCTGATGTAGGTGAAGATGATCAGCATATTGATCTTAAGGATCCTGAAACTAGAGCTTTGGCAGGACTTATGGAGACTGTGACTGGAGAGATGGTATTAGCACTGGAGAGTCTTCTGACATCAGCGGATTTCCCATCAATTGGTTTTGGAGATTTCGAAGCACTCATAGAAAGCTTTGAGCACAATAATGCATTGATTCTGAAGCATGTTCTTAAAATCGCGAATACCAGAGGAAGTAATCGCCAGGTAACAATTGTGGATCCCAGCATATTTGAGACTGACTTGGAAATGTTTGTCGAATTTCTGCGAACAAACCCCGGTAATATCATCGGAGCTTTAGCACAGGTAGTTTCTGAGCAAGATCTGGTAGATTGAGATGAGGCATTACCTCGACAATAACTTGCAAGAGCCATTACGGGGGTACCGAACGTTACAAATCTTCATCATATGAATACAGTAATACAATAATTACTATTGTCTATTTTCTAGTTATTCTGCTTGTTTGAACCTAAAATTTCCTTACAATTTGTGCTCTTGCAACTATTCCATTTACTATGCCTCAAGACAGTCCGGACGGCACCGATGACCTTCCAAAAAGGAAGCCAACTCTTTTAAAACGGTTAAACCAAATTGCGCGGCAAACCACATTATCCAGACAACACGCGCAAATTGGCAAACAAATGCATGAGTTGATCATGTCCGGAAGCATTTCAATTCAAGGATCAAGGGATATGCGCTCAGAGCGGATTACTGATCCTCTGCATGCCAGCCAAATGATGGAACACCGCATGTCGATGGTTGTTGCTTCGGCAGTGGCAACCAAAATGTATGCAATTATGCATGCGAAAGACAGAGAAGAAGCGGTTCAGCTCTTTGCAAGATTAGCTCAGTTGCTCAGCAGAACTGGTGGTTTGTTTCAGACGAAGGGGTACAGTCTCGAAGAGGAAAGAGCGCGAATTGCAAACACAAATGAATACGTTTGTATGCGTGCAGGCGCGTCGGTGACCGATTCTTCAGCACATGACGATAGCACTATACCTCAATTTCTTCCATTTAATTGGGCATCCGAAATGCGCACGCGACTGGCACCTGTTGGGAGCACGACACCGTTTACATACATTCCGGATCCAAACTGCAAAGATGCATTCTATGGGAATAGCGGTAGAGTCAGTGCTCAAGATACAGCAAGGGAAATATACGATAACCCCGGAACTATTGCTGCAATTGAAGATGTGTACACGTACCGGAATGGCCCTTACCGCAAACATGGTATTGCCTCTGCAGCCCGCAAAGGTACGGATGATGTTATCGAAGCAGATATCAACCCCGAGCGTCCTAGGGATGAACAAATTACAACCTATATAGCAAATATGTTTCGTCTTGAGGCTATGCATGTTACGGGTGAAGAAAAGTTTGTACTACCGAGGCCAATTCTGAATACAGATAGCATCCTGATGCATGCCCGATCGCAGGAGTTCGATGCGAACCATGTCTGGTGGCACCCGGCAGACGAACCGGTTGAGACGGAGTTTATTCCGGATGGCAAAACTGCAGCTGATAGCAAACAAGCATTTCTAACAATTGGTTGGGAGACTGTCGTGCTGAAGCGAAAGAATCGATCTTAGTGCGTTGCTGTTTTTTCGGAGCGCCAGATAAGCACAAATGCAACGAACGCCACCGGCACGGCAATGAGTTGCGTGTAACTTTGCGTGATGAACGCTTCTGCCATGAATGCAGATATACAGACCAGAGGTAGGGAATACTCCAAGATGCCTGAAGAAACTCTGCGCATACACTCGAAGTAAATTGCGTAGGGGATAATGGAGAAGATCAGCAGATATGCCACACCCATCAATAGAGTTTGCAAGGAGAGAGAAAAGAGTGATGTGAACGTCAGAGCAACGAGAGCCGGTACCATGCACATGACCGATATCCAGAAGAGGTATGCCGGATACCGCGCATGGATAGTCTCTTTTTCCTGTTGATACCGTCTACTGACTTCGGAATACAGCACGAAGGCAAGAGAACTTCCTGCAGCAGCAGTCCAGCCAAGCAGTGATCCTTTAAGAAGATAGCCGGTTATTGCAATACTTGCGATAAGCAGTATCAAGGCAATAAACGAGGAAATGATCGGAAGATGTTGTGATATTCTCTTAAAAACATGGGTCATTAGAAGACCGCCGACAATAAACAGAATATAAAGCGATGCTGACACTTGTGAAAGAGCAACATACGTAAGCACGGCCGTAACGAACAGCGTCAGAGCCGAAAGGGTAAGTGTGGTATTGAATGGAGTGATGGGTTTTAGTTTTTTTGCATTCAGGGAATCGTGTACAAAATAGAAAGTGGAGGCTGCTATACCGAACACCAGAAAGCGGAGTACTGTCAGATCCAAAGGCGAAAATGTATTACTGAGGAGTAGCCGAGCGACAACCGGATCCAAACCCCACAGAATGATCAGCACTACAAGACTGATTGTCACAATGATTGATTCTTGTCGTGGTTGCAGCTGCCAATCAACCGTTTTCGTGCCGATCTTCAATTCATTGCGGATGGCATCGACTCCCTCGTTATCCATCAATACGTTTGCTACGATTTTCGCGCGGTCAGTAGAGCCGCGTAAGCGTAGTTTTGCAACTTTGATTGATGAGAGAAGGTTTGCCACATTCCCACTTTGATTGCGCGGGTAGTCGAGCCTGAGAATCCACCACTTCTTTTTCTTGCTGTCTTTGTTCTTGGGAAATGCAGTTTTCAACACTTCTTCAGGCTGTATCTTTCCTTCTGCTAGTTGTTCATAGAGGGACGGCAATGAGACGATTCCCAGCGGTTGTAATACAAGATGAGCAAATGCTTCCTCATTGAGTTCATGGAGATCGACGTGTTGCATTCTCCGGAGAGATGAGCTTAAGAGCTCTCGCCCCAACTGTTCTTTTTTTGCGTGTGGCGCTTTTGCCAACTCCTCACGAATCATTGCAGTCGCAAGGCCGGTATTTACAGAACGGAGCCATTCAAGATTCGCATGTATTGCACGTTGAAATGATGCAGTGATGCTTGAAGCATAGGGCAGTGAGGAATGGAAGGGTACTTCTTCACCATTCACAAAAATCTCTCGGACTCGCAGAGCTTTGCTGCCAAAAAGGTAAAACGCACCGTCCAGAGCAGTCGCCCCTTTCGGAAGAATGACATGTTTATCGCCGGCTCCGTGCAGTACGATGGACTCGCCGAGAATGTCATTCTTTAAATTTTCCCAAAAACCTTCGCTTCGATCGGCTGTATCTTCCGATAGTGGCGAAATGCGTTCCATCCAGGGAAGAAGATAATCAAATAGACCGCGGCTTTTGTTATCGAAACAGAGGGTTGCAATGCCTTTTTGGGCGTAGGTGTTCATTTCTTCCGTGCGCAATTTGCATCGAACGCGGGTACCGTCCTTCAGAATAATAGTGGTATGAAGACCCTGATACCCGTTGATCATCGGTGTGTTGATATAATCCTGAAACGAGAGCACTTCCCTGCGCCATAATTGGTGCAGTTCACCCAACATTGCATAACATTCGATGACATCGTTGCAGACAAACACAACCGTGATGGCAGAGAGACCAGTAATAATATTTTCGCCTGCACGCAGTTGATGTTCAAGTTTCTCCCAGGTCTTTTGTTCATAGAGCAATACGGTTTTATTTTTGATATTTGGGTAATTTTCTAACAAGAGTTTCTCTATTTCTAGCATGTTCTTTTTACATTTTTGCTCGTTGGATTCTCGTAGCCTGTTCACTTTTGCATGCAAAAGTGGATCAAGTATTCCACGGCAGATACTTTCCAGTTGATTACGGAGATCACTCATGCACAGGCGGTCTGCAATCTTGACGTAGATTTCCAGAGTTTCCTGCGCAAGCGTCATGCGGCGCTCGGGAGCAAGATACTGCGATGTCTCCATATTATGAAGACGATCGACGAGCTTTATCACCATAATCCGTACATCTTTCTCCAGAAGCGTAAACATTTTTCGCATTGTTTCGATGTTATCGTCGAGTGTCGGACTTTCGGCAAAATCAGAAGGTTCCAACTTTGTCACTCCGTCAATTAACGTCGCGACATCTCCATCAAATTCGTTGTTGATCTGTTCGAGAGTCAGTTCGGTATCCTCGACACTGTCATGCAACAATGCAGCTATGAGCGTATCGGCGTCCGCTCCCATATCGGCAAGGAGAATTGCAACGGCGATCGGATGCGTGAAGTACGGTTCGCCGGACTTGCGTTTCTGTCCTGCGTGCGCTTTTTCTCCCATTACAAACGCTGCTTGGATTCTCTCCTGATCCTTAGCTGCAATATGCCGCAGATGCGATTTCAGTTCATTCCACTGCATATAGTCGGGGAGTATACCCCGTCCTCTTTTCCTGTGACAGCGAATTTATGCGGAAATCGGGTGCTCACGGCAGAATACTGAGAATATACTTCTTAACATTCCCAAAAATTTCGGTGGTTTCGTCCAAAGCTTCGATTTCCTGACGGGTAAACCAGCGCATCGCATGTCCTTCCTCTTCCGCGAGTATCAATTCCCCGTTTTCATTAAGCGGGCGGGCAAGAAAAAGGAAGTCGATATGCTGGTGCTCTGGTTCTCCACGTTCCGGGCAGGCGGGAATGTTTTCGAGCAGCATGGCAATCGGCTGTCGAAGCATGCGGCCTTCTTCCGGGCAATCTGCGAATAAATTCAGACCTTCTCCCAGTCCGATAATCTCCACTTCCAAACCGGTTTCCTCTGTACACTCCCGCGCCGCACACTCCTCCGGCGTCTCGTCGGGTTCGACGTGCCCGCCAGGTGGCATCCAGCGCTTGAGTCGCTTGTGGTCGATCAGCAGAGTCCTGCCGTGGCTATCGACGATGAACGCGGTAGCTGTAAAATGCTTACGTATTTTCAGAATGGATAATTGATAATGGATAGAGCATAACTATGATATGATACTGATTCACTATCCTTTATCCACTATCCGTTATCCACTTCTCAATGGTTCTCATCAACGACAACTCATCGGCTCTCAGTATCGGAGACTCCATGCCGCACTTTTTGCTTCCTGCAACAGATGGTATCAATGTCGACTCGTCACTCATCAGAGACCCGGTGCTTGTGGTCGTTTTCACCTGTAACCACTGTCCCTACGCTCAGGCATACGAGGAACGTCTCAGAATCCTGATGGAGGAGTTCGATGAGGAGGGCGTGCAGTTTATTCTCATCAACAGCAACGATGCTTCGGCGTACCCGGAGGATTCCTTCGAACGCATGAAGGTGAAAAAAGAGGAGGTGGGTTGGCCGTGCGAGTATTGCTTCGATGCGTCGCAGGAGATCGCAAGCGCGTTCGGGGCGCTCTGCACACCACACTGTTTCGTTTTCAATCGAGATCGCAAGCTGAAGTACAAAGGAAGAATCGATGACAACTGGAAAAGCCCCGAGCAGGTAACCGAACATAATCTCCACGATGCTATTGCCGCGGTTGCACGCGACGAAGAACCTCCTTCGCACGAAGCGAATGCGATCGGATGTTCGATCAAGTGGAAGGTATGAGTTATGAGTGACGAGTTCCTAGTTCCTAGTTCCTAGTTCTTAGTTACGAAAATTAAACTAGGCACCAATCACTAATCACCAATCACTAATTACCAATCACTAATTACCAATCACCAATCACTAATCACTAATCACCAATCACCAATCACTAAGCACCAAGAACTTTGATCAAATACTGCCCCGTGTAACTCGCTTTCACCTTTGCCACGGCTTCCGGCGTTCCTGTAGCGATGACGAGTCCGCCTTCGTGTCCGCCTTCCGGCCCGATATCGATGACATGATCGACGGATTTGATGACGTCGAGATTGTGTTCGATCACGAGCACGGTATTGCCTTTATCAACGAGACGCTGCAGAACATCGAGGAGTTTCTGGATATCGTCGAAGTGCAGTCCCGTCGTCGGTTCATCGAGGATATAGAAGGTTTTCCCCGTTGCGCGTTTGGTCAGCTCTGTTGCGAGTTTCACGCGCTGCGCTTCTCCACCCGAGAGTGTGGTGGCGCTCTGGCCGAGGCCGATGTATCCGAGACCGACGTCCTGCAGGGTCCGGAGTTTCTTTTCAATGGATGGAATGGCTGCGAAGAATTCCAGCGCTTCGTTGATGGTCATGTTGAGCGTCTCGGCGATGGTTTTGCCCTTGTACGTGACTTCGAGCGTCTCGCGGTTGTAGCGTTCTCCTTTACAGGATTCGCAGGTGACAAAAACATCAGGAAGAAAATGCATTTCAATGCGCTTGAGCCCGTCGCCTTCGCACTCTTCGCACCGGCCGCCTTTCACGTTAAAACTGAACCGACCCGCTTTGTACCCGCGCAGTTTTGCTTCGGGAGTCGTTGCAAACAGATCGCGAACATCGGTGAACACGCCAGTGTAGGTCGCGGGGTTGCTGCGTGGAGTGCGTCCGATGGGCGACTGGTCGATGACAATGGCTTTGTCGAGATGTTCCAAGCCGGTGATCTCCCCGACGTTCTGCGGTTTAGTTTTTGCTTTGTTCAGCTTGCGTTGCAGCTCGGGACCTAAAATGCCGTGGATCAAACTGGATTTTCCGGAACCAGACACCCCCGTCACGCCGATGAACGTCCCGAGCGGGAAGGTGGCATCGATATGCTGCAGATTGTGGTGGTGCGCATCGCGAACATGAATGAATTTTCCATTTCCTTTGCGGCGTTTGTCGGGAATGGGGATTTTCTTCTTCCCGCTTAAGTACTGGCCGGTGACCGATGCGGGGTTTGCAATCAATTGATCCGGCGTTCCCTGCGCGATGATCTGTCCGCCGTACTTTCCCGCACCCGGCCCGATCTCGAGCAGCCAATCTGCGGCTTGAATGGTTTCCTCGTCATGCTCCACAACAATGACGGTGTTCCCGAGATCCCGCAGTTCCGTCATGGTGCGAATCAGGCGCGCGTTATCGCGCTGGTGCAAGCCGATGCTCGGTTCGTCGAGTACGTAGAGCACGCCTTGCAGCGCCGAGCCGATCTGTGTTGCCAGTCGGATACGCTGCGCTTCGCCGCCGGAGAGAGTTGCCGCGCTGCGACTGAGCGTTAAATACGTAAGCCCTACGTTCTCGAGGAAACTTAAGCGCGCGATGACTTCTTTCAGTACTTTTTTGACGATCGCATACTCGTAGCGGGTGAGGGCAGGGGCTAGGGCTAGGGCAGGGGTCGATGTTTTTGCTTTTTTCGGAGCAGCATCCTGTTTCTCTTCTACCGGTATCAACGACTCAAAGAATGCCTTTGCCTCGTCGATACTCATATCCGTAGCATCGACAATGTTTGTATTGCCAACTTTCACGCCGATAATCTCCTTCTTCAGGCGTCTGCCTTCGCACTCCGGGCAGGGGAGTTCCAACATGTACCCTTCGATCTGGCTGCGCATGTAGCTGCTGTCGGTTTCGCGATGACGTCGCTGGAGATTGGGAATCACACCTTCGTATGTCGTTTGATACTCGCCTTCGAATCGTGCAGAATCCCACGAGACGGAGATTTCTTCGTTATTGCCCTGCAAAATAAGCTCGCGCGTTTCTGCAGGAAGGTCCTTCCATGGTTTTTGTAAATTGATAGTGTGTTTGAGCGCCAGTGCTTCGAGAATGCGCATCATGAATCCCATGCGGCTGGCCGATGTTGTCCATGGATGGATGGCTCCTTCGGCAATTGAGAGCTTCGGGTTGGGGATAATACTGGTTTCATCCACCTGTAAAATTGCACCGAGTCCGTGACAGGTTCCGCATGCTCCGTGCGGTGAGTTGAATGAAAAACTCCGCGGTTCGATGATGGGGATCGTCATTTCGGGGTGGTCGTGGCAGACGTACTCTTGCGAGAACTGGCGGATTTCACCGTTGTCTGCGTTCATGACGTGCATCAGTCCGCCGCCCTTTTTCAGCGAGAGTTCAACCGAATCGGCAAGGCGTGTCCTGTTGGGGTTCGATTCGCCGGTTTTTGCCTCCAAATCCCGCACGACCATACGGTCGATGACGATTTCTATGTCGTGCGCTTTCTTCGGATCAAGATCCACTTCCTCGTCCACTGTGACAATCGCTCCGTCGATTCGCATGCGAACAAAACCCTCCCGACGCACGGTGTCAAATACCTTCGTATGCTGCCCCTTGCGACCGCGCACCAGTGGAGCCAATAAGAAAATCTTTGCCCCTTCCTCCATGCCCGCAATGGTATCGACGATCTGCGACGACGTTTGCCGAGTCAGTTCATTACCACAGACCGTACAGTGCACTCTGCCGACTTTAGCCCACAGCAATCGCATGTAATCGTAGACTTCGGTGACGGTTCCCACAGTGGAGCGTGGATTTCTGGCTGCGGTTTTCTGGTCGATGGATATTGCGGGAGAGAGCCCGTCGATGCTGTCGACGTCTGGTTTCTCCATCTGTGCGATGAACTGTCTCGCGTACGCAGAGAGCGATTCGACGTATCGGCGCTGCCCTTCCGCAAAGATCGTATCGAAGGCAAGCGAAGATTTCCCCGATCCCGAGAGTCCGGTTACCACGGTCAGTTTGTTGCGTGGAATTTCTGCATCAATCCCTTTCAGGTTATGCATGCGGGCGCCTTTGATGACGATATTATCCATAGAGTATTGAATGTTTTACAATCGTTTCACAGGACTTACAAACATAAAAAAAGCAGCCGCGCCGTGTGCGCCGCTGGCACTTGAGCTTAGCAGGAAAATTGGTCCATGTCTAGGGTTGCGTCTCCTCAGAATCCTGACAATTTCCTACAAGCTATAAGCTACAAGCTATAAGCTAGGCCCGTGTTCACCGGAATCATCGAAGCAACGGCACCGGTTCTCCTGAAAACAGACAGAACGTTGGAGATTGCCCGTCCACACCAGTTTGATGATCTCTTAATCGGCAGCAGCATTGCGGTAGCCGGCGTCTGTCTTTCGGTGACAGCATTTGATGATGTGTCCATGACATTCGACGTCGTGGAGGAAACATGGAAACGTTCGAAGCTTGGCAGCCTCAAACAGGGTGACGATGTAAACCTCGAACGGTCGGTGCTTGCAGATCATCGCTTGGACGGGCATGTGGTACAGGGGCATGTAGAGGGAGTTGGTTGTATAAAAGAGAGATTTATTCAGGCCTGCCTGCCGGATAGGCAGGGCACATTAGTGATAGAGATGCCAAAAAAATTGAACAAATATTGTGTTCAAAAAGGGGCGATCGCCATCGACGGAGTGTCGCTGACCATTGCAGAATCACAGGGAGATACTATTACAGTTGCTCTTGTCCCGCATACCATTGCGAACACGACACTCGCATCGCTGCGTCCCGGCGACGAGGTCAACATCGAAACCGATATCGTTGGTCGCTACCTTTACGCGTTCATTCATGAAGCAGCAGCAGTCTGATGCAAGCAATGGCGATGCACTTCCTGTCATGGTGAGCTCGTCGCCTGCCTGCCGGCAGGCAGGAACCATGCATGTCGATCCTGCCTGGCGGATTGGTATCGTTTATGCGACATACTATAAGGAGGAGACGGATCGCATGGTGGAAAACGCGCTTACAGTATTACGCCACTTCGGTATCTACGACGATCGCATTTCGCTCCATCCTGTTTCGGGTGCATTCGAAGTGCCGCTTCTCGGTGCGGCTCTCTGTAAGCAGGGACGAGTCGACGCATTGATCGGACTGGGAATCGTCGTGGAAGGTGAAACACATCATGCGCGTCTGGTAGCGGAAAACGCCGCTCGCGGCATGATGGATGTCCAGACCAAGTACGCACTCCCGTTTGTTTTCGAAGTGCTGTACGTCGATGACATTGCACTTGCTAGAGAGCGTCTGATGAAAGGCGCAGATGCCGCACGTTGCGCACTACATTCGCTTGCGCTTCTTGCTAAGCTACAGTCTTGACATCTTGTGAAGATCGATGCACGCACGGTAAGATGGACGCTAACCTCCTCATGAAGCAGCGTTTACTTGTTCTTGGATCGGCTTGTATTGTTCTCTTTGGATCCGTTTCGTTCGTGCGCGCGGCAAGTGTTTTCCCCGATGTCGCAGAAGATAATCTCTTCCGTGAGTCCATAGAAGAATTGGTGCGTGCACAAGTCATCAGCGGTAATCCCGATGGAACGTTTCGTCCCAACGACAACGTCAACCGTGCTGCTATGCTCAAGATGCTCTACCTCGCGCAGGGTAAAAAGCCGGATGCCTTAAGCGTGCGTTGCTTTCCGGACGTTGCTATCGACAGTTGGTACGAGCCTTTCGTCTGCGATGCCGCAGCACGACGCTATGTCAAAGGATATACCGACGGTATGTTCCGTCCTGACAGTCCGGTCAATCGCGTGGAAGCATTGAAAATGATCATGATGGTGTTTGATATTCCTCTGGAAGAGATTAACGATTCCAATCGTGAGATCGTCAATTTCGGCGATGTATCCGTCGCCGCGTGGTACACGACCTATCTTCTGACAGCCTACGATACGAATATTCTTCCTTTTCCCGGACAGGAAGGCGGTCGCTTTTTTCCGGATCGACCGTTAACGCGCGGAGAAGCGGCTGCCATAATCTACAATGCCCTTCATGCAGATTTTATTGCTGACCGTGAGCAACAGGCGCAAAGCAGCAGTTCAACAGTGAGCAGTGTCATCATTCAAGAGGAGGAGGAAGGAGGGAATGCAGCGTCTTCTTCTGCATCCGAAGCTGCGATGATTGATAAGCCGTTTCCGTTCCAGCATGACGGAAAGTTCAACAAAAAGCTTACGGCATCCTTCCGTTTCGAAGTTGCGACTGCGCAGACGGTTTCTATAGTTGCAAACCTCCAGCCGGGTCAGACCGGTCAGCTGACGTGCCGCTTGTACCTTCTCAATGCATCAGGTTTCTCCGATCAGTATTTCCTCGGCTACATGGAGGATGCCTCCTGTCACATCACTGCATCGCTGAACCCCGGTTCCTACCAATTGCAGCTGCAGCCCACCAATGCAGACACGACGTATTCCGTGTCGGCAGCGAAAGCAATCGGCGATGGGAATGACGGTTTCTACGATGCTCGTCCGCTCAGTTTGAACGCCGAACGTACCGATGTTCTCGGTGCAAAAGATATGGAAGACTGGTACAGCTTCACGTTGATCTCTCAACAAAAGATGACAGTTACCCTCGAAAATCCTGCAGAGCTCCGCTGCATCGTCTATGCGATGAACGATGTGAATCTCGCAAGCTTCGCCGGTCCGCAGTGCAATACCATTTACACGTACCCTCCAGGAACCTACTTTGTCTCCGTTGGCAGAAAAGCACCGCTTGCAGCGCAGCAGACGTATAAAGTGAATTTGAAGAAGTAGGTCGGGAAGGTTGGGAAAGTCGGGAAGGTCGGATCTATCCAACTTTCCAAACCTTTAAACCTTCCAAACTTTTTCACTGATAAGACTAAAAAGGCGTACACTGCCGCAGTATGAACAACTTCGCCCCCATCTCCCAAGCAATCGAGGCTCTGCGACAAGGCAAGATGATCATCGTTGTCGATGGAAAGGATCGTGAGAATGAAGGTGATCTCGTGGTCGCTGCCGAACATATCGACACTGCTAAAATGGCATTCTTCATCCGCCACACCGGTGGCGTCGTGTGCCTCAGTCTGAGTAACGCCATTGCAGACCAGCTGGACCTGCCCCCCATGGTGCGGCGCAATACTTCGGCACGCGGTACGCCATTCACTGTCAGCATAGAGGCGGCACACGGTATATCAACCGGCATCTCCGCAGCCGATCGAGCGGAGACAGTGCGTGCTGCGATCAATCAGGTTGCCATACCGGATGATCTCTCCCGGCCGGGCCATGTGTTTCCGCTGCGCGCAAGCGAAGGAGGAGTGCTCGTACGCGCGGGACACACCGAGGCTTCGGTGGATCTCTGCCGGCTTGCGGGACTCAGACAAGGTGCCGTGATCTCCGAGTTGATGCAGGAAGATGGAACGATGATGCGTCAGGCAGAGTTGCAGGAGTTTGCATTGAAACACGATATCGCAATTATCATGATTGCAGATTTGATCGCGTATCGAACGCAACATGAAACATTCATTCGTCTGGAAGTCGAAACACCTCTCCAGACGGAGACGGGAATCTGGAAGATGCGCGTCTACACCGATACGATCAATCAATGCGAACATGTTGCGCTGATCAAAGGAGATATTTCACCGTTGCACCCCGCGTTGGTGCGCGTGCATAGCGAGTGCCTGACGGGCGATGCATTCAACTCGCTCCACTGCGATTGCGGAGGGCAGCTGCATACCGCCATGCAATTGATAGAAGACGAAGGCTGCGGCGTCATCGTCTACATGCGTCAGGAGGGGAGAGGCATCGGACTTATTAACAAGATGAAAGCCTATAAGCTGCAGACCGAACACGGCATGGACACCGTCGAGGCAAACGAACATCTGGGGTTTCCCATGGATTTGCGGACGTATGGAATCGGCGCGCAGATTTTAAAAGACTGTGGCGTGGGTCACTTGCGATTGCTTACGAACAATCCGAAGAAAGTCGTGGGACTCAACGGATACGGATTGCATTTGAGCGAGCAGGTTCCGCTCCATGTGCAAGTGAGTTCCGAGCAACAGAAAAAATATATGCGAACAAAAAAAGAAAAGATGGGACACATGTGAGAAGTGGATAACGGAAAACGGAAAACGGATAATGGAAAATGGAAAATGGAAAATGCAAAATTAAAAATTGAAGAACGCACTACTTCTCGCATCTATTGTAAACGTTTCTATTGCGCTAAAATAAACTGTTAACAACGCGGAAAATAATTTAAAAATCATAAATCAGCGTCTTAGTCTTGCAAATGCCCAAAAAGTTGAACAAATTTTTTACTTTTTTTCACAATTTTTCACTGCATGCGTGTGCGTGCTGTTTTGCTCTGATACAAAACAAAAATGCATTATTTTTTTTACGAAGTGTATATACA
>CAYGDT010000003.1:0-36030 GCA_964348745.1 uncultured Candidatus Peribacteria bacterium | reverse complement strand
TGGTTAGAGCATCTCGTTTACACCGAGAGGGTCGAGGGTTCGAATCCCCCGGCGCCCACCATGATTCGACGTTGTACTACAAGCATAGCTCCTGCAAATACAGAGGGAGCTGGTACGTAGTAATTTGACATTTAGAAAAAAAGCGTTTAAATATAAACTATGGAATACTTTTACCCTCTTGTTGGAGATCTAATGAATGAAGGAGCGTTTATAATGTATGACGAACGATGGAAACAATATGGAACGATGAGTCCGGAAACAGCGAGTGATACGTTGAGCCACCATGAAACACAAAAACTGCATCGGGCTGCACATCTCTCCAATCAGCAAAGAGGACGTATGAAGAGTTTGCTAAGAAACAACGGGAACAAACTTCACATTTTTCTAGATACCAATGGTGGCTACGACTCAGCGCAACATTCGGCGATTGGGTTAGCACAAGATATGAGCGACAAAGGAGAAGTATACTTGTACGGCGGAAATAAGGTCATGAGTGCGGGTGCCAACATTTTTGGTGCAAATATCAATAATGCCAAACGGCATTGTCTCCGGAATACCTCATTTCTTTGGCATGGACGACAAATAGTGGAGAACAGCACGATTGAGCAGCCAGATCACGCACATATACTACGGTTAATGCGCTACTACACGAGACAATTATTCTCGTTGCTTTTGGCGGCCAGAAAAATAAATCTCGTGCAACGCGCAGGCGCCCAGCTCTTTTCTGATGATCACGCATTCAATATGGAATTACAGGAGATGTTTGATCAGTCTCCTCTAGACTATCTGGCATCAGGAGACTTAAGTCGATTCAACATGGATGGCGATTTTACAGCTACGGGCATGGAACTCCAAGGAATCAAAGGTCTCACGATACATGAAGATTTTGATAGTTTGAGAAAATCGTTCGTGAAAAATTCACACATGCCAGCAATACGAAAAGGGAAAGAAATTACTTCCAGAATGTTCAATATGTCCGAAGTAGTCTGGCGGCTTCGGGAGGAAGGAGTTGATTGTCGTGTAATCCATGATTCTGACGATGATCTTTCAGTAGAACTAGATGGACCGTTTCAATCTCGTGTCACAGCACTTATTGCAGAACTGATATAGCAAAGGCATATCCGTTTACCATTTGACCCGTGATAAGTTCCTTCATCTGCCCCCCCCCAAAAAGTAAACAGTAACCATAGGAAGCTCTTAAAAAAAATGTCATGTTGAGATTAGAGCACGTTTGCTGTGTCAGTTTTACTATCAGCCCTGTTTTAAGATAAAATCTTATTGCTTGACATATACATACGAAATCATTATAGTATTCGCCTTTACCCAAAGGTCTTATGGAACTTCCTTGTTGTCTAACCCGCGGCAAACTGCTCGGCATCGCTTCGATGCTCGGTATAGCTGTTATCACTCTTCATGCAATCTCCACTGGATTTCCCGTCAACATAGCTGAAGCGATTTTTACTGAATGTGCTGACGGAATTGATAATGACCACGATGGAATGATTGACTATCCGCAGGACGTGCAGTGTCTCTCGTTACAAGACGAAAGCGAAGGTCCGACTGGTCAAGGTTTGTTTCTTTCATTGAGTGATGGCAAGGAAACTGTCACCCCGAGCGGCAGTTTAACGTATATTATCGGACTGCGTACTGAGCGTGAGAATCCGGAAAACATCGACGTGCATTTCCAGATGCCGCACCAAACGAACCTCATAGGAACAAGTGGTGATGCTACACGCAATGACGAACTGATTTCATGGAAGAATGTAACTCTGTACCCAGGAAACCTCCGAAAGCTTACTGTGACGGTAGAAGTGAAGCCAGGTGCTCAGGAAGGCCTGCTTCTCGTTGCGGAGGCCTACGGCGAAGGGGAGAAAACAACTGATACAACACGTGTTACACATGATCATAATATTGATATCCAATCAGCACCAAGACTGGATATTTCCGTCACGGATGGAAAGAAGTATGCCCAGCCGGGCGAAGTTCTGGAATATCTCATTGCTGTAACGAACCCAAGCAGTCAAATGCGTGATTTCGACCTTCGATTTCAAATTCCGACGGATACCGAGGTAGTCGCAATCGATGGAAAATACGCAAGCAATCGTCAGGCGATCACGTGGAATGCTCAAACAATTGAACCGCGCGGCGCTCGAGAATATCGCGTCGCACTCCGTATAAAAGAAGACGTTCCTGAATTTTATATGGTTCGCACGCATGCCTCGATCGGAGTTTCCGTAGCATCAGACACCACAACTATTCATACAGGTGCACTACCCGATGCAATCATCGCAACAACGACAGATAACCTAGACCAAGTGGCTCCTGGTTCACTTGTGACGTACGATATCGGTCTTCAAAACGAAACCAATCAATTGGCGACGGAACTCGATTTACAAAACGCTCTTCCGACATATCTAGAATTCGTCGACGCAAGCGAAGGAGGCTACTGGACCGGAACGAATGTACGCTGGAAGGGGCTTACGGTTGCTCCAAATGGAACACGCTCATTGCGAGTCACCGGACGCGTGCGCAGTGATGCGCCGATCGGAACGAGGTTGAAAAGCACAATTGCCGTAAACGGAGCACAATCGGTAGACTATACCACGGTTGATACAAATGTACGTGGAATTGGCGTTTCCGGTCAGGATGATGTGCTGATCAGCAAAACATCTGATCGCACGGAAGTCCAACCCGGTGAACAGGTAACATACACTGTGACTCTTCGAAATATTACCGGAAGAACCCTCACAGCCGTGAAGGTAGAAGATCGCATGGATTCTCCATACATGCAGATTCTGAGTGGTGGCCAAGGAGGTACCATGAGCGCAAACAGCATTGCATGGGTTATCCCATCGTTGGAACCGGAGCAAGTATGGAGTGTTCAGTACACCGCACAAGTGGATCGAAGAGCACCAAACGGTATCAGCGTGCCAAATATTGTCACTGTGAGCGGTGGTGGCATGGATACCGTCTCGCTCGAGCAGCGCATTCAGACCTCCGACATAGCAATCATTTCAAACCTTCCACCAACGGGAGCAGCGTTTGATGCGATATTCCTAGGACTGTCCGGAGTGGCTGGAGCCGCACAAACCATGATGCAGCGTAGAAAGCAGATCAAACTTGCGTAATGAATTCCAAGAGAAGGGAATGAAACAAGCTCTTCATATGAAGAGCTTTTCCCTATTGGAGCGCAGTAAGAATCTGACTCATGAGATCAACGATCAGCGAGAAGTTGAGATCAAATGGAATATCGAGCAGCTTCGCGAGGAAGGCAACGATGAAGAATGCCAAGAATGCGACGAAGAGACCGACAATCGCGAAGCGAATTGTGTGCACAGCCTTCTTAATTTTTTCCTCATTCCCTGCAGAAAGAATAAAGGTGATTCCCCCTATGATGATATAGAGGAGGCAAAGAATCGAAGCTGCGATCAGCCCAAGTGCAACGAACGTTGCAACGATTTCTAGGATACTTGCGTTTTCAAGAAGATCTCTCAGCATAATAAAGGGGGAATTTGGCGATCTATGGCTCTAATACTTTAAGATTAACACGTTTATTGGTATTTCCGCCAATAATCCTCAGTAGCGTTCGCAGTGCTTTAATGGTCTGTCCGCTTTTCCCGATCAGTTTGCCCATATCTTTGTCGCTAACTTGGACTGTAAGCAGTATGCCGAGGTCATCTTCCTGCTGCGTAATCTGCAGCTCATCGGTATCATCAACAATCGACTCAAGAACGTACTTAAGAAAGCTGTAGCCGGGCAAATCTGATTTCTTTTCGTCACTCATTGCATTGAGAGTTTACGCTGCTACTTCTGCCTTGTCACCTTCATCTATTGGCTCAGGTTTCGCTTCGGGCTTTACTTCTGCCTTCTGCGGCACGGGAGCAGGCACATCTTCTGGATTTTTGCTTTTCTGCTTAGTATAGCGCTGCGTGAAGGATTCCAGCTTTTTAAATCCTGCAAGTTTCATCAAAACACGCGCTACGGTATCCGTCGGCTGAGCACCTTGGGAGATCCAGTGCTGTATCCTCTCCTGTTTTACTTCCAACACTGCAGGCTTGCGAGCGGGCAGATATACGCCGAGGTTTTCAATGGACTTACCTTTGGCAGCCCTTCGTTTATCACATACGACCAAACGATATGTAGGGGTGTTCTTCGTGCCAGTGCGCTGAAATCGAATGCGAAGCATATGGATGAAAAGCTGCTGATTACAGAATCAGCCGCCAGAGTGTACGGGCAGGGTCCCTGTGGCGCAAGCGCAAAATCGGTCAAATTGCAGATTCTTTTGATCGCATAATCCGAATTTCTGAAATACAGACACCATCGAGTGTATTAAGATACTCCCGCAGATGCTCGATGCGTCCCGTGAGTTCCTGAGAAGCTATTCCGTGGTCAGACTCAATCAATAGTATCGAATGCGTTAGGCTGACAGCTTGAATCGATTTCGCGATAGGGGCGCAATGAAGGCATAGCCATTCGTTGGCTAAGTAAACCGCGTACGAAGCAGCTGCCTGATCTTGCAAGCCGCGCTTGCGCAAAACCTTGCCGAGCAGGAGTGATACTTTATCCATGAACGAGATGTGTACGGAGTATAGCAGCCGTCCGCTCGGCTACTCGTACCCAAGACATATCCTCAGTAATGGGATCAGCCTCAAGCGGAAAATTCTCAAGTGCAGTTCGCATTGCTGAAGGTGTTGGTTCTATGAGACAGGCGTGCCTTCCTGCTACTTCCGGAAGAGCGCTTCCATTGATAGCGATGACAGGAAGACCGCATGCACGAGCTTCCAGAACAGGTAAGCAAAATCCCTCGTAGAGTGACGGAGTTACGAAACAACGTGCGCAGGAGAATATTGCGGGGAGATCTGCTTCAGGCACGTTTGAGAGTAAACGGGTGCCCGTATGCAGTTTCAGTGCTGCGCATTCCTTTCCACTACAAACGAGTACGAGTTCGGGTAGTCCGGGAGTTTCCTTATGGGCGGAAAGCAAGAGCGAAAGGTTCTTGTGCTCTTTTGCATTGCCCACATAAAGCAGATAACCCGACTTTAAATCATACCGATCCAGGACTTCTGCGCATTCGCTTTGACTGCAACGCCGAAATAGTGGATCGAGACCCTCTATCACAACAGTCACCTTGTCCTTCATTTGATCACCATACACATCGCTGAGTTCTCCTGCTGTGAAATCACTGACGGCGATGATCGCCTCAGCATTCTTTATAGCACGTCCGATAATCATGCGATATGCGAACCTTTTTAAAAAAAATGCACGATTGGGGTATCGATGAAGAATTAGATCATGGATCGTCACGGCAAACGGCACAGGGCAGAAGTAGGGGACATTAAAGTGCGGCGTAAAAAGAAAATCGATGCCTGAATTTTTAATGATGATTGGAAAATGAATCTGCTCTGCAATGGAATATTGCTCGGCTGAACATTCAATGACGCTCGTCTTTGCAGGTATGGAATCAAGCCAGGGTTCATTTCTATTGCGCACAAAGAGCATACAACTATGAGGTGCCAATTGAGCAACGAGCGAAGGAACCAAGTTTCTCGTGTACGTGCCCAGTCCTGCCTGTACAGCCGCAAAGCGGCAATCGATACCGATCAAAGCCATATGTGTATGATACCTGCATAACTATTAAAGAAGCACTGGAATCGGCGGGAATCGAACGCCTCGATGCAGAGGTTTTACTCGCAGATCTGCTTGGCAAAAATCGCGCATGGTTGCATGCGCATCCACAAGAAGAAATTGCTGATCTCACTGCATGGAGATCACGCATCACACGCAGAAAAATGCACGAGCCTGTCGCGTACATTACAGGTAGGAAAGAGTTTTACGGAAGGGATTTTCATGTGTCTGCCGATACGTTGATCCCAAGACCTGCAACGGAGACGCTCATTGATCTTTTGATGAACTTTTTACAAAGAAGAGAAGATGAAATCAGGATAGCGGATAGTGGCATCGTCTGCGCCACAAAGGTGTTAGGCAATATAGGTGACAACGTGCGGTCGATCATCGATATCGGTACGGGTAGCGGTTGCATAGCTGTGACACTAAAGCTGGAATTACCAGAGTACTCCGTCTACGCTTCTGATATTTCTGAGCGCGCCCTTCGTGTCGCAAAGGAGAATGCTCAGCGCCTTGGTGCGGTGATAGATTTTCGCAGCGGAAACCTCCTTGATCCTTTTACAGATTTCACAGAACCGTTCATCATTGTCTCAAACCCACCCTATATTCCAGACAATGAAGTGCTGGATGCAGACGTCTCAGAATATGAACCAAGCAGTGCACTTTTCGGTGGAAATGATGGGGCAGATATTCTAAGATTGTTGCTAAAAGTGGCTATAAACCACAAATTCTGCAAAGGAGTCGTTATCGAGTGCAAGGCAGATCAGTGGCTTGAATTCGAGAAATAGCAAGGATAGTATGCATTTATGAAAGTAAGAAATGCGCCGAAAACAACATACGCAAAAATTGTAAGAGCAGTAGAAGAAATTCATGAGATAAATGACCGAGACGATATTCTCCAAGCAGTGAGGACGATCGTTCAAACGAATAGTGCCGATCTTGGCAAATTGCTCATGACAAGTGAGCGCGCAAAAACAATGATACGCTGCCACAATAGTGGTATTCATTCAGTTCACAGCGCTCTAGAAGAATTGAATGATTTGGCGAGAACACGAAAAAGTATTCGTGAAAGATTCGGACGCGGTGATATTGATTCAGTATTGGAGAGGAGCCGCAGAGCGCATTAAACTAATAGCAATTACGTAGTGATATTCCCTAAACTCTCCACTACAATTGCGCTGTGTCCGATCCACTGAAGCAACTTGGCCCTTGTACAGCTGTCATTGGTGCGCAGTGGGGAGACGAGGGAAAGGGAAAGATCGTCGATATGCTGACGGAGCATTACGATATTATTGCGCGTGCCTGCGGCGGAGCGAATGCCGGGCACACGATTGTCGTCGGTGGGAAGAAGCATATTTTCAAACTGCTACCATCGGGCTGCCTGCATTCCGGCAAACAAGTCGTACTCGGTTCCGGTCTCGTCATCCACCTTCCGACTTTGTTGGAAGAAATTGCAGTGCTGGAAGCAACGGGTATCAGCGTTCTCCAGAGGCTGCACATCTCAAGCGAAGCACATATCCTTTTTGACTTTCATAAAGAGATTGACGCTAAGATGGAAGAACAGCGAACCAAAGAGAAAGGAGAGGGGATTGGCACGACCAAGCGGGGCATCGGCCCTGCGTACATGGACAAAGCTGCACGAACAGGGATTCGCCTGGAACATCTCGGGAGCGATCTGTCTACCGAACTTTCGTCACGGGCTGCGTCACTGAAGCAAATGTTCGGAATAGAGATCGATATGCAGTTGGAACATAGAAACCTGACAAATGCACAGAAAATTATCGGTCATTGTGTCAAAAACACCGTTGCGTATCTGCATGATGCCATCGATGCAAAGCGGTCGATCATCATCGAAGGTGCACAAGCTACTCTTTTGGATATCGATCACGGAACGTATCCTTTCGTTACGAGTTCCTCAACAACGCTTGCCGGCGCACTACAGGGCCTCGGGCTTCCGCCGCGCTGCGTTACGTCGTGCATTGGAGTTGCAAAAGCGTATTGCACGCGCGTAGGATCCGGTGAATTCCCGGCAGAAGCAACGGAGCCTGCAGCCTCTCGCCTTCGAGACCGTGGGGGGGAATACGGTTCAATTACCAAGCGTCCGCGGCGTACAGGCTGGTTAAACATCGATGATCTCAAATTCACAGCAAAGCTGAATGGCTTTACGCACTGGAACATTACAAAACTCGACGTGCTCGATGAAGAA
Organism: uncultured Candidatus Peribacteria bacterium; assembly: GCA_964348745.1. Lineage (GTDB taxonomy): Bacteria > Patescibacteriota > Gracilibacteria > Peribacterales > Peribacteraceae > CAYGDT01. The sequence continues at coordinate 28,199 of CAYGDT010000003.1, read as the reverse complement.
GAAGAGATCCCCGTTTATCTCAACGGGAAGATGATTAAAATGAAAGGATGGCAACGCAGTACGGCAGGTATGACTCGCTGGGACGACCTCCCCGACAATGCGCAGAGCTTCTTGAAGACCATAGAAGCGCAAACAGGAGTGCCTGTGACGTATATTGGCACAGGGCCCGATAGGGAGGAGATGATCATGCGGTGATCATATGCTCGCTACGAATTCATTCGCTCCCCACCTTCACCCCACTTCAATTTCTTTCGTAATGTCCCGAAGAAAGTGTCTTGCTCTCTTCGTAGAAAGGAAACGGTTTTATTGCATCCGCAACACCGGACAATATCGCCATTTTCGAGTGAGACGGATACCTGCCCATCCATTGTAAGGATGACATGCGACTCGCTGTATTTATTTTGCTTCATCATGACTTCCACAGTCACTTCGTGATCACTGGGGATGACCACCGGCTTTTGGCTGAAGCTATGCGGATTGATCGGGGTGAGGATCGTCGCATTGAGCGTTGGATGGACAATGGGTCCCCCCGCAGCAAGGGAGTACGCAGTAGAGCCTGTAGGCGTTGCTATAATCAGTCCGTCTGCATTGAACGTTGTCAGATCTTCACCATGTACTTTCGTCTTTAAATCTACCAGACGAGCGATCGTTCCTTGCGCTATGACGGCATCGTTGAGCGCAAAGCCTTCGTGCAGAACTTTGCCTGATCGTATTGCTGAAATTTGGAGAATACTGCGCTTTTCGATGACACCGCCTCCCGTAAGAAGTTTTGGAAGAAGAGTCTCTGCTTCGTCCAGTTCAACCTCTGCCATAAATCCAAGCGTACCGCGATTTATACTGAGCAGTGGAGTATGGAAATCTGAAAGTTCACGAACCGCTCTGAGAATCGTGCCATCACCTCCAATGACAACGAGCAGGTCAATCGGTTCATCCTCACTGAATACATCATAATCCGATACCTCCTTAATCTCTTCTAACCGCTGACTGTCGACAAAGACCTTCGCACCAAGATCCTCGAGAATTCCGGTAATCTTCAGTACGGCTTCATGCTTGTAACTTAAACCGGATTTCACGGTCAGGCCGACGCGCTTGTAGCGAAGCATGATACTAGTATACGACGCTTTTCAGCCCCGAGAGGAACAGATCAACAGTCTTTTTCCAAGAGAATTTATCCGCCTGCGCCGGACCGGCAGCGGAAAGTGAAGCAGCAAGGTCACTATCTTTCAAGAGAGCCTCCAGCCCTGCAGCTATGGATTGCTCGCTCTCGGGATCAACCGTTAGGGCTGCGTTGCCGACAACCTCTTTTAAGCTTCCTCTTGAGGAAGTGAGTACAGGGGTTCCGCGCTGCAGAGCATCAAGAACCTGCAAACCAAACCCTTCATAGAGAGAGGGGTACGCAAGCACAGCAGCAGTCGAGAGAAGCCTCTGGTACTCCGCATCAGTGACGTAGTTCATCCAAGAAACTCCTTCGGTTTGCTCGACGAGACGAAGAATTTCATCGTCATCCCAACCGCGAGCTCCGATGAGGAGGAGGCGAAAGCGTGAACGCAGAGATTGCGGCAGCTGTGCGTATGCTCGAATGAGTCTTGCTTGGTTTTTTCTCGGACAGAGTGTTCCAGCACAGAGAATAGTCGCTGCATCCGGACGTGAGGGGGGAGGGGATTGAGTCATGGGTCCGGCGTACACCGGAACGACGATGGAAGCATCGAGTGATGGAAAGCGGTCATGAAGATCTTTTTTAGTCGAAGCGCTGATCGTTGCGATGAATGTGGCTCTACGAAGAATAATCGGAAGGAGTAGACGTTCAATCAGACGAGCTTTGCGATCGTGCGGCTCATCCATAAAGGCAATAAGGTCGTGAATTACAGGAGCGAACGCTATCGATCTCCCTAGGAGAAACGGAACAATAAAGCTAGTCGGTGCAATGTACAGATCAGGATTCGAACGTCGGACATACGAGGCGGCGTGAAAATGCCACCGCAGACCTCCATGCAGAAACACCGTTCCTGCGATACCGGGCTGATCCACCAGAATAGTGAGATCGATATCTCGAGCAGATAGCTCCCGAAGGAAGCCGGCTGTCCACTGACCTTTGCCGGTTTTTTGCAAGCGATAGGCCTCTCGCGCATCAATTATGCATTTCACGTGGCAAGTGTAGTTCCCGTCGATGGAAAATGCTATGCTCCCCGTATGACAGGGAGCACATTTCAGAAATTCATCAGCTTGAGCTTGGAGGAAAAGATATTAAACGGAGGATCCGCTGTCGCATTCGTGTCCGTTTTTTTTCCTTGGGTGGGTGGTGAGTGGTTGGGAGGGAAAACTATCATGTATTCCGGTTTGGGGTTCTTCACTTCATTCATAGGCATTGCAATTTTGATGTTGCATCTCTTTATTCTGCTTGTCACTGTCGTGCCATTGGCTGGCGGGCCGGATATCGTGAGCAAACTCCGCAGAAACGCTCTTCGATTGCTCGCATGCATATTGGCATCCGTACTCACTATCGCTGTCTGGTCGGTTCTTACGAAGTTTACGTTTGAATTCAGTCGTGTGGAAATACACTTCGGTCTATACGTTACGATGATCGGCAGTTTTGTCGCGACGCTCTACGGATTTTTGTTGTTCCAGGAAGAACGAGGCTCTATACACGGGATTGTGCATGATAGCGGTGCGAAAGAGCATAGTGCACCTCCTCCGCCATCGGAAGAACCCGAGGAGTACAGAAGAAGGTAATGTATGATCAACTAATCGATGTGTGGTACTATTAAACTATGACAGATACGATCTACAAAGACGAGGACTTCGTTTACGTTGATCCCGAAAAAAGGGAGGTTGTTTCCCTCGTAGAGTGGGACAAAGAAGGCAATGCCCTTGAACGCGAATGGGTCAGAGTTCAACCAGCTGCTGACCCTGCGAAAGCAACTGCTGCAGCGCCGGAAAAGCGTGATACAAGACCGCATCGTAAACCGCAGGTGCGGTACTATCCATGGGGAAGCTATCGCTCCATGGCGAAACTCTACCGCCTGCACGGCAAAGGAAAAGACAAGGAAGTTGAAAGTTATATTCCTCTTGAGGATGCTATTGAGAAGCTGCAGGAGAATCCGTATTGGAATTAGCGAGAATAGATACAGTCCTCTCCACTTCATCTGTAGACCCGATTATAAGTGGAGTGCGTTGATCAATGGACGTAATTTTTTTATCAAGAATATTCAGTGAACCATCGGATGCTGATCCGCCTGCTTCATTCATCAAGAAGGCGAAAGGACCGCATTCAAAAACGTGCCGCAGTTTTCCATCGGGGTACTTGCTTTGAGGGCCTCCGCCTATATTGGAAAAGATACCCTGACCCTTACTGAAAATATGATGGATGTCCGCCACCATGCAACCGGAATATCTGAGTGTTTTTTCCTCATCGAGCCAGCGCATCATTGCATTCTTGTACCCGTCATTCGTGGCAATCGCACGCAGGTTTCCGGGACTGAAGTTTTTTGCAGTATCGCAAACTCCAAGGTGATCGCGAAGCAGCATGAACTCACCGACATCGTTGAGAATGAATTCATGGACGCCCTTGCCATTTCCAAGTGAATACACGAGGATCGTACGAGGCCCGTAGAGAACATACAGTGCAGCAACCTGCTGCCTCGGCGTGGTACCGATAATATCGTTGCTTTTGTAGATACCAAATATGGTACCGATGGAAAAGTTCGCATCCACCAACGATGACCCGTCGAGAGGGTCGAAGACGACAGTATATACACCATCAGAATCGAGCTCGATAACGTCGCTTTGTTCTTCGGATATGTAGTTGCAGACCTTACCATTTTCGCAGAGACTGTCTCGTATAAGTTGATCGCTAAGAACGTCAAGCTTCAGTTGTTTTTCACCGAACTCGTTTGTTGTTCCGGCTAGACCCGCTTCGGTCGTCTGAATCGCATAACTGATGTATTTACACGCACGAGATAGATCCATAATCAAATGACGCAGGTCATCATCGGCATTTGTAAAATTACGAAGGTGCCAGTTAAGCGAAGGCTTCTTCGGAACAGGATTTTCAGCTTTGCGCTTCATTATTTAATAAGGGAAATGACTTTTTGAAGCAGTTCAGTTACACGCATCGCGTAGCCCCATTCATTGTCGTACCAGCTCAGCAGCTGAGCGGCGTTGCCTTCGATAACTTTCGTAAAGTTAGCGTCGACAATGGAAGAATGCGGATCGGTCTGAAAATCAATGGAGACACACTGTTCATCGCTGACAGCCAGTACATTTTTCATAGATCCGGACGCCGCATTCCTCAAGGCAGCATTAATTTGCGCACCATCTGCATCGTTCTTAAGTACAAACGCCATGTACGCACAACTGACAGTGGGAACAGGTACGCGAAATGCCATACCGTCAATGCGTCCTTTAAGATCCGGAAAAATCTTTGCACACGCTCGCACTGCCCCCGTCTTTGTCGGAATGACTGAGAGCGTTGCCGCGCGGGCTCTGCGAAAATCGCCTTCTTCCCTCGGCTTGTTATCAAGTAGGTTCTGCGTCGCCGTGTATGCGTGAACCGAACTGACAAGGAGATTTTCCACGCCAAATTCTGCATGGAGTACTTTGATCACCGGAGCAATGCAGTTGGTTGTACACGAAGCATTGCTGACGATTGCCATGTCTCCCGTCAGTGTATCGTCATTCACGCCAAGGACGAATGTCGGCGTGTCGTCTTTCATGGGAGCTGTGACTATAATGCGCTGAGCACCGGCAATGATATGGCCTTGAACTGCTTCGGCCGTAACAAAATGTCCTGTCGATTCAATCACAACATCGATACCGAGCTCTTTCCATGGGCACTTGACCGGCTCACGTTCTTTGACTACGCGAACATCGGCTCCATTGACGGTGATATGATGATCGTCCTTTGCTATGACGTCTCCATCAAACCTGCCATGCAGTGAATCGTATTTCAGTAAGTATGCGCGCAAATCGGCATCGGATGATGCATTGACTGCGACCACTTGCATGCTATCCGAGAAACGACTGAGAATTTGCCTGTGCACGTTCCGCCCGATCCGACCGTAGCCGTTAATGGCAATCCGTTTCATGCGTCTATAGTAGAGGCGAAATAGTGAATTGAGAATGGAGAAAATACAGATTTCTCTTCCGCAGAGCTATCCCAACGTTGCAATAACCACTCCGATGAACGCAACGAATGCCCCGATGATCCAGAGCCGCATGGTCACCTTGCTCTCACCCCACTCCAGCGCTTCGAAGTGGTGATGGATAGGTGCAGCACGGAAGATTTTCTTTCCTCCGCGAAATTTTTTACTGGTAAGCTGTATGATCACCGACAGCATTTCAATGACAAACACGAAGCCAACAAGGGGCAAGATCAGTACCTGATCTGTCATCATGGCGATCATCCCGAGCGTACCACCCAGCGCAAGTGAACCTGTATCGCCCATGAAAAATAGCGCCGGCGGAACGTTGTGCCACAGAAAAGCGGCAATAGAACCGACAACGACGAAGCAAAACGCAGCGAGAACATCCAGTCCGGCTGAGTATGCGATTACGCCGAAACTCCCGAATGCAATCGCAAGTAAACCCGCTGCGAGCCCGTCCAAACCATCGGTGACATTCACCGCATTTGCCGTACCGACAATAATAAATATGAAGATTGGAATATAGAACAGCCCAACCTCCAATGGTTCATGAAACGGTATATCTATCTCATTGTACCCAAGCTTGAAGTAAAACCAGCACGCACCGATGCTGCTAATAAGCAGCAGCGTGAGAATCTTTGGCAACCAATCAAGCCCCTTTTTCTTCCCAGCTCCGATGATATTGAGGTAATCGTCCAACCCACCCAACAATCCAAACGTCACAAGGACAAAGAGGGGCAAATAGACCTGTCCCCGCTGCAAGAGCGAGTGATCGACGAATCCCATGAGTGCAAGTGATCGGGATACAAGAACCGTCAGAAGTATCGACACCCATATAAGAACACCTCCCATCGTCGGTGTACCGAACTTGTGCTGGTGATATCTACGGAACACCGTCGCCTCGCGATTATCGACAGTTTCTACGCGCAATTGCTTTCCCATACGGTTCTTGCGGAGGAAAGCTACGAACCATGGCGTAAGTGCAAGACCAATGATGAATGCCACGATACCGTACAAAAGCATTTCTCCCGTTGTAATGTCCGGGCGAACGGGAATGAAGTCGATTTGCATAGCAGTAGGATAACGGAGAGTGTGTAAAGGATAACGGAGAGTGGAGAGTGGATAAAGGGTAATAAAATGAAATCACTCAATTATTATCCACTATCCTTTATCCTCTATCATTTTCCGTTATCCACTGTGACTATGTGCCTTATCTACATCGTAAAAGCGCAAGTGATCCTTTTTAAACATTAGTTCAACGCGCCCGATAGGGCCGTTTCTGTGCTTACGGATGTAGATATCCGTCATGCCAGGACGATCAGAGTCTTCTTCGTAATAGTCCTCACGGTACATCATCATCACGATGTCCGCGTCCTGTTCAATGGAGCCCGACTCACGAAGATCCGAGAGCACAGGAATGTTCCCCGGCCTGCTTTCAACTGCACGGGAGAGCTGTGACAGTGCGAGAATGGGAATATGTAATTCGCGTCCAATCTGTTTAAGCGATCGTGAAATCTCTGAGATCTCTTGTACGCGATTGCCAGCGTACGAAGGATTACCCGTACTCATCAACTGAAGATAATCAACGATCAACATATCCAAGCCGTGCTCCATTTGGAGACGTCTGGCTTTTGCACGCAGTTCCGGAATGGATGAAGCAACCGAATCGTCGATGAAAATGTTTGCCTTATTCAGTTCATCCATAATCGGCCCCATGTTTTGGAAGTCACTGTCTTCCAGTTTGCCTTTCTGCAGTTTCCAGCTGTCAACGCCTAGCATGGACGCAAACAGTCGATCAACAAGCTGCTCCTTACTCATTTCCAGAGAGAAAATGCCTACACTTTTTCCAAATTTAATTGCCGCGTTTTGCGCGATATTAAGTGCCAGAGCAGTCTTTCCCATGGAAGGGCGTGCTGCGAGAATGATCAGGTCGCTCGGCTGGAACCCAGAGAATTTTGCATCTAGTACATGAAATCCTGTCGGGACACCCTTCAAAACATCCTCATCGGATTCATGCAGCTCGGCAAATCGCTCGTAACGCTCCTCGAGAATTTGACGAATATGTACAAATTTGTCTTTTAAAAAAGTATTGCTGATTTCAAACACCGTTTTCTCCACGTCATCCAGCAACTCTGGGATCAATGTATCTTCGCTATACCCGAGACCAACGATCTTCTGTCCCGCTGCGATGATTCTGCGATGAATTGCCTTTGTTTTTACGATCTGTCCGTATTGATAGATGTGCGAAGAGGTCGGTACTTCCGACGTCAGTTGTGCAAGAAACGCAGAACCGCCGATTTCTTGAAGTTTCGTATTATTCATGAGTTTCGCATTCACCGTTACGAAGTCCACCGGCTCGTGGTTGCTGTACAGTTCAAACATCGCCGCGTAGATGTCGCGGTAGGTTGGATCGTAAAAATCTGCAGCTACAAGGAAATCACTGACCTTAATGATGGCATCAGGATCGAGGAGCAATGCTCCTATCACCGTACGCTCCGCTTCCGTGCTATGCGGTTGCGTGGAGAGGCCTTGGTTGCCGACAGTCTGCCCTGTGCCGGAGGATTTTTGGGTTGGCATATGTATATACTTAAGAGGAATGTGATTCTATGTGTGAGCGGGAAGCGAAACAACCAAGTGGACTTGCGAAGTATCCACGCTGGATGCGAATGATGCGTTGACTGTGGTCTAAATGTGGAAAAGATGTGGAAAATGCGCTGCGTAATTAAAGGCACGATCATTGAGCACAATCTAAAAGAAGAGAATACACTGGATTTTTCCGCCAGCTTCCCATGCAACAGCCCGCAAGACAAAATTGTACCATGCAAGGTTGTATGGCCAAGAAGGCGCGTGGAAACAACTACTGCTGGAAGCATGTCCGCGAGAAGGAGCATACATTGCGGATGTCTCCGGATATGCAGAAAAACATCCGATCACATTGCTGCAGCGCGCACTGCACCGTCGGGCCGCAACATGCATCCGGCAATCAGTACTGCGCAAAATGCCACGGAGAGTGCTACTGGAAGATATCCCTTGTATAGAAGCAACGGAGAAATACTTCTAGATTTAAGGAAATATGCTAGCAAATACGTTGGATTTGGTCTACACTGTAAACGTAAGATTAGTTTTGAAAGAGGTAGAGATGCTTCTTACAAGAGTTAAGATTACATTTCTACTTTTTTCACCCTATTTCTATGGGTTCAGGTACTATTAAGAAACTGTTAAACGGTTTCGGCTTCATCACCCGCGAGGGAGGTGACGATCTTTTCTTCCACTCAGCAGACCTTGAAGGTGTTGCTTTCGACTCTCTCCGCGAAGGAGACAATGTAGAGTACGTAGAGGGAAAGGGACCAAAAGGTCCAAAAGCAGCGAATGTTAAGAAGGTATAATTCCTTCGAATGTCTAAAACACGCGTACGAAAGTGCGCGTGTTTTTTTTAGATTAGGAAACTATTATTTTCTGCTGCCTTTTATGATTTGTATTATAAGGCCTGTCCCAGCCTTCATCGCTCCACTCAAGTACTTCGACAGGGCTGCCAACGCGTACAACTCCCGGCTGTTCAATAAGATTATTTTCGGAGACTACTACTTCGCTAGTATATGGATTCCGGAATGCGGAATTATTGTAGAGTTCATCCAAGAGATCCATATCAATTTCACCTGTATCCTGATTAACATTAATAGTTGGGCAACGACCGCATGGCTTTGCAGCAGTTGCAATAAATGTTCCAATTTTGAAGCGCGCCATGCGATTTTCATCCTGAGCATTGCATCCGGAAAATAATAGGTTATATCGAAAGCGACTCCCTTCTACACCGGTTTTATCAATTGTCTCCTGAGAAACAGAAGTCAGTGGAAAACGGTCTGCGAATCCTATTGTTGCATTTGCTGGGGCGTACTCGCTGTTGATTGGACGATCTCCAATCTTCTGAACAAAGAGCAGATCTTTGCCCATAAACTCACTGATCCATCTCGAAGCATCTTCTTGAATAACTGATAAAACCTCGGCTTCCCACGTGACAGTAGTTATTTCATCACCGTGGTGGTCACAATCAACAACACAATCGGGCATTCCATTCGCACGAAGGGTAAGTGTATTTTCCACAAGTTCCGGTTGCACAAGTGCGAGTCTATTAAAGCCTTTGTGTCTCTGGCTGCGAAATACTTTGTTGAATGCATCTACAATCTGAAAGCGGCGCTGATCCACAGGACCTTCTTTATCAATTGGGAATTCGTCGCCCATTCTATAGATTTGTGCTGCACAACCTTTAATCAGGTAGTTTCGTGCCTCTACAAGTCGAATTTCATTTCCCATAAACATATTATTAACGCTTACTATTTATGTGTCAACTAGGCTTCCTTTCCTAAATCCTAGGCCTTTCAAACGCATATCGCAGCAATGCGTACGCACTGGGCAAATGTACCTTTGCGCTGCCATGAACAAGTAGTATCGTATCAACCAGAGAACATTCCATGACTTCTATCCGTTCATCTTCGTCCTGCGGCAGCGGATCATTAACAAGTCCAGAAGCTACGTAGACGTGGTTTTCAAACTCCATCGATTCCGACTGGCGTGCGCTGCAAAAGTGCTCCAACTTTTCTGCACGAAACCCGGTTTCTTCTCGCAGTTCCCGTTGAGCCCCCTCGCGGTGGTCATTCTCTTTATCAACTCTCCCGCTTGGGAGCATGTAAATGTACGTCCCGTAAAACGGCCGAAATTCTTTCAGAAGCAGGATTTTTCCATTTTCTGTCAATGCAATAATATGCACTCCATCCGGTCTATACAGTCGCGTGATTTGTTTTTCTCCTCCATCCGGAAGCGGTGCGGATTCCCGCACCACTTTCCAGAGTTTGTCGGAGTAGAGTTCTTCCATAGTTAGATGGCAACTTCGGCAAGTTTACGAATTTCCTTCTCCAAGCGATCTGTGAGTTTTGGGTTATCTTTGAGATACATGCGCGCCTGTTCTTTACCCTGCCCGATCGTCTCCTCGCCGACTCGAAAGTATGCACCGCTCTTTTCGACGACGCCGTACTTTACGCCAAGATCGAGGATGTCCCCCTCTTTGGAAATTCCCTGTGCATAGAGGATATCGAACTCTGCCTGTCGAAATGGAGGCGCGACCTTGTTTTTCACCACTTTCACACGCGTGCGGTTTCCGACAATTTCCTGTTCGGCTGCTTTTCCGTCGGTTCCGGGGATTTTCTCCAGGATTTTGTCGATCCTGCGAACATCCAATCGAAGTGATGCGTAGAACTTAAGCGCCTGACCGCCTGCAGTCGTTTCAGGGTTGCCGAACATCACGCCAATCTTCATACGAATTTGGTTGATGAAAATGATGCTGCACTGCGTCTTATTGACGATGGCCGTTAGTTTCCGGAGCGCCTGACTCATGAGACGCGCCTGCGTCCCCATTTGTGCATCTCCCATGGCACCGTCGATTTCGGACTGCGGTGTGAGCGCTGCAACGGAGTCAATGACAACGATATCGACTGCACCGGAGCGCACGAGCGTCTCGCAAATCTCGAGTGCCTGTTCGCCGGAATCCGGCTGAGATACGAGTAATTGGTCAATGTTTACGCCGATCTTCTTTGCGTACTGAACATCAAGTGCGTGCTCAGCGTCTATAAAGGCCGCTCTGCCGCCCTTGCGTTGCACTTCGGCAATTGCATGGAGACTGAGAGTTGTTTTTCCCGAACTCTCCGGTCCGTAGATTTCAATAATGCGTCCATGCGGAATTCCACCGCCAAGAGCGATATCGAGTGATAGGGAACCTGAAGGGAAACGAGGAATGTGCCTGCCGGCGTGCTCGTCCATCTTCATGATGGCACCAACGCCGTACTGCTTTTCAATTTGTGCAAGTGCCGCAGCAATGGCATCATCCTTTACTTGCTTTATGTCGTCTTTCTTCGCGGAAGTTTTCTGATCGGTCATAGGTTTTACAGGAGTAGCAGTCTTTGACATGATGATAGTGGGAAAAAGGGATAATGGAAAATTGAAGATAGAAGATGGAAAATTTTTCGGTATAAAGCACAATTGTTACTCTTATCTAACCAAAGTGTTTAGTACGATGAGTAATAAAGGTGTCTATACGTACACCTACGATATGTGTATCTTCTGAGATGGGCAAGTAGATGGACTTTACGTTCGTACACATTTATTATGGTGTAATATTGTACACCCTTTCAATGTACAGACTAGAATACGGAATCGAGTAAATTCTTTGTGAAATGCGACACATATTCGGTGTGATATCATGGCTTCATGAAGCGCATTGTATTACTGATACTCCTCACAGCCTGCGCCCCAGTGCAGGATTCTCATAGTGGAGAGGGGACTTCGAGCAATGCATCATCTATCATCGAAGCTTTCGATTCCATAGAACAAGTCCCTGCATCACTTACACTTGATCACTTTGCAAAGATGAAACTGGTAGGAGCGGGGTTGAAGTTATTGGAACAACTAGCACGTACAGAGAGCTACACACGGTACCGGATCGAGTATTTAAGTAATGGACTGCGTATCAGCGGAATACTCAATGTCCCACGCGGCACTGGACCGTTTCCTTTGATTATACTGAACCACGGCTATATCGACCCCAAGGTTTACACCGTTGGTAGAGGGTTGAAGCGTGAACAAGACTACCTCGCTCGGCACGGATTTGCCGTACTGCATACCGACTACCGCGGACATGGGCTTTCAGACGATAGCCCTGATACCCGTGAGATCTACGATGCAGGACTGGAATATGCAATGGATAGCATCAATGCTATCAATGCAATTCGTGAATCCGATCTGAGTGAAATAAGTGCCATCAACACAAAGCACGTTGGCATGCTCGGGCACTCACTCGGTGGGGGAGTCACGCTAAATATACTCACCGCGCATCCTGAAATGATCGATGCTGCGGTTCTCTACGCGCCCGTATCCGGTGATGCATACAAAAACTTCAATCGCTGGCGCCGTGAAAGGCCGGAAGGCGACAAGACCATTGCAGTCTGGGGTGAAAAAGAAGAAAACACCGAACCATGGAATGCCATTTCCGCGCTCACGCATCTACGAACGATCGATGATCCTGTGTTAATCTTTCACGGAAGCGAAGACACCGATGTACCGCTGGACTGGTCGATAGAACTAGGTACTGCGCTACAAGAAGAGCTGAAGGACTCCACATTTGTAGTCTACGATGGAGAAAAGCATGAATTTGTCTCGCAATGGAACGACTTCATGGAAAAAACGGTAGCGTTTTTTACAGAACAGCTGACTGCTGAGTCTGAATAAATTATGGAAGTTTAGCTTTGGTACTGCCTGCACGTAACCGTGCATCCCATAGCCTGTAGCTGACGCATGAGGCCGCGTTGTCCGTTGAATGCGACATTGCCAAGGTAGACATGGACATCGTCGCGAGAGGGAAAGCTTTGGACCCACTGCAGGAGCGAGCGGGGATCGAAGCGTTTCTGCAGTGCATTCCTGCTGCAATCGATAACAACGGAGCGAGAAAATACACGGGCCGGCGTTGGAGGTAGAGAATGCATAAGAGAATGGCGAATGGAGAATGGAGAATGGAGAATTGAGAATTGAAAATGAATCGTAGTAGTGCAGTGAATAAACAATAACAAAGAGCGAAGGCTGACCTGTCGGCCGTAGCTTCTGACGTGAAGCACAGAGAGCTACAAGTAATAGGAAAGCAAGAAAGATCGAGGAGCGAAGGCTGATGGCGGATGTGAGTGTACACCTGTACACCTACAATGCAAGCAGATAGTATTGCACGACGTACACCTTTGGTTGCAAATGATAAATATATATAAAAAATGCATCGAATCATCACCACTAGGAACTAAGAACTAAGAACTCAACCCTACCTCCCCCTCTTTCGAATCCATCCCACACCACCGGCTATGCCAGCCCCAATAATCGCTACTGCAGCAGGGCCTGTTTTACCGGCGGGACCGTGCGACTCAATAAGAGGCTGAAACTGCGCCAAGGGGATCTGCATGGGGAGAGACTGGATATTTGGAAGTGTCGGCAAAACGGGCGGCTGTTGATAGACCGACGGAACGTTTGCAGGCACGTGAGGCTGCAATACTCCGGGGAGAGCAGGGAAGCTGATATTGATAACGTCATCCGTATTCGTCGGTGAACCGATCACGGTAATACCGGGGTCGCCTGCTTCAATATTGCAGAAGAAATCGCAGCCGTCTCCGTTTGATTGGTTCCCATCATCGCAAATTTCCGAGGAATCCAGCACGCCGTCGCCGCAGCGAGCCGAAGTACAGTCTGCTCTGCAACGCGCTCCCGAGACGTTTCTATTCTGCGAACCATCGTCGCACTGCTCTCCATCTTGGACGATCCCATCACCGCATATCATTTGCTGACCAGTCGGAATGCTCTGAGCTATGAGTGAAGCACGCGAAACGACGAAGTCGCTCTGCAGTACGACTGTTGCGACAATACCGGCAAAAAGAAGAAATCCTACAGCCCAGCGCATGCGTGATGAAAACGCCATATGACGGAATCATAGCAAATATTGCGGGTACTCCAAATACTCCTCCCTTGCTGAAATTTGGAAATTGCAGGTGAGATGGGAATCAACGAGTACCTCTTTACCAAATCACTAATCACCAATCACTAATCACCAATCACCAATCACAATGTCCTACAGTGTCCTATATTCTCCTGAAAATCCTGAATATCGCAGAAGGAACCTGCCGGACAGAGGACACCGGCAGAACCGCCGCAGGGGTTTCCGAGCGCACCGCTACCGGACTGCGGAAGTGCAGAACTACTCGATGAGCTGCCAACGAGATGCACAGATTTAAGTACATCGATGAAATTCTCGAGCAACCGATCAGCATTTGTGCGCTTCCCCGGACTGAATCGCAATTGCATGATGGAATCACTGCGTTTTATGGCGACAATCTGCGTTCCTGAAAGATCATCAATCAACCGCGTTGCCCGTGTCGCATCGACAACGATCGGCACCCCACCATCGGGGAGCTCCGTACCTTCACTCTGCCAAATAGTCAGGAGGGGATCTTCGTCGCCTTCGGGGCGAAACTGAAACAATCCCTCACGCTTTACCATCTTCCATTGGATAGGAACTGTGACGAGTACAGAAATTTCGCTCAGTGTGTACTCTTGAGTAGTTTCCTCCACATCCACTACGGAGTGTGCAACGAGGACGGAGAGATCATCTGTATCGGTGTTGTGCTCGAGAAATCCACGCAGCGTTACTCTCTTGCCTTCGTAGTCGCGTAGATTAATAAGGGAACTCTCCGCGTAATACACGTTCACACCGTCTTGTTCGATAAAGTGCGACCCACGACGGACGGCAGAAAGAGGTGCAGATAACAGTATTCCTGTAACGGTTTGTTCACCCTCGGGTAACGGCGGGAGAACCTGCTGCGAACAGCTACAAAGAGCTACGAGTGCTACAAAAGCTATAAGAGGTCGCATTGGTATACGGGAAGTGCAAATTCAATTCGTAATTGCCACGCTGCGCAAAGCCAAAATTACTTCTTCGCTTCCGAGTCAAAAGCATACACTGCTCGTCCAACACGCTTAAAGTACGGCATCTTTTGAAGATTCAAACTAATTGTGCCAACCTTCACTGTACGCTGCTTGGCAACTTCGATGATGATTTCTTTTTTACTCAAGGGTCCCTTTTCAATCAGAATCTTTTCGATGACGTCCGCAACCGTACCGGGCTCGTAGCCCCACTCCTTAAGCGCATACAGTCCTCTTCCTACCAATACGAACTGCGGATAACGGATGAGTTCGTTATGCACTGCTTGAACCGTTACGTTCTTGTGATCAAATTGTGCAGCTTTTATGCGGTTGGCGATGTCCATAAAGTGGAGTGGCTCGCCGGTTTTGCGGAGAATGATTTCCACCTTGTCACGAATGCTTCTCGGACGGACAAAACGCCACTCGGTTAGCCCCCACCCTTCGGAAATATGGCGAAGACGCTCATCGATCTCCAGACAACTTGAAATAAGTTCCTTGCTGGGAACTCTACCGTCAAAGAGATTCAATGCCTGAATAGCCGAAACGATTTCATCCGATTGCATACAGTTCTTTCTCTTCTTTAAGATTTTAACAATATTGTTCACAATGGTTGAAATATCATCAAGTGCAAGACTCTCGATCCTCCAGAAAGGAATGAATGTTTGGGCACGGTTGCCTGCAACCATGTCAGAATCAATAGAGAAACTCAGCCGCAAAACCGCTCCGTCTATCTCGCTGGCACCTGCAATATGCCGTAGGCAATCGGATACGAGCCCGTCCTCACGCAACACACCACCATGAAGTCGTAGGATATCTTTCGCCAACGCATTGACCTCGTCGAGACGTGTGGTGCGCACTGTGCGCTTGAGTTTCGAAAGTGCAATGCTCTCGATCTGCCGAATGCGCTCGCGAGTAACATTAAAATGTTTACCAATCATTTCAAGAGTCTGCTTTTGTTCTCCCTTCAATGCGAAGCGTTTTTGGATAACCATAGACTCCTTGTCCGTCAGAACCATAAAGAGGCTGTCGAGCAGCTGCTGCAGATCGAGATGGATCTGTGAACCGGAAGATTTTTGAGCGGTGGCGGTAGCGGAATCAGGCATAATATTTTCTGAAGAAATAGAACAACCCTCGTTTTACCATAATGTTGACAGAGATGAAAGATGTCTCATAGGTTTGGGTAGACGACTTATCGTGCTTATTGCACTTTAGTCTTTAGTATAACGAAGTATCTAAATGAGCGCGAAAGGAGTTAATTTTAAAGCATTTTTTGTAATTGTCAACAATGCCGGAATCTATTTTCTTTGGAGAACTACGCCCAGAATTTCGCATGCAGAAGCAGCATCGGGGTCAAAATCACTGTTTGGTGCCGTTGAGTAGCGTTCATCGAGCAATTGCGAGCGAATTCCCTTCGATTCTAGAAGCGATGCAAGAGCTTGCACTGCTCTGGACTGTTTACCAGGAATTCCGGAAGGGAGCAGTGGATTCCCCAAGACCACAACATCGATGGCTCGATCGGAAACCAGCATCGCAATGTGCTCGGCAAGTTCTTCCTGCGAAGTATGTGAAAAGGTCTCTAGAGAAAACAGGATATCATTCTGAGAATCGGCGTACGCAAAACCTGAACGGCGCATGCCGACATCGACACCAAGATAGTGCATAGAATTACTTAAGAAACGGCAGTCAGCTTCGCCATATTCGACTTTCTTCTCGCTGCAGTATTGCGATGGATGATATTGAGCTTGTTCGCCATGTCGATCGCTTTGTACGTCTCCGGAAGGAGTTTAAGAAGTTCCTCCTTCTTTCCCTCGTTTGCAGCATCCTCCATTTTTCTAATCATGGTCTTCATCAATGTTTTCGCCGGCTTACGACGATCTCTGCGCACAGAATTCTGGCGCATACGTTTGATGGCGGACTTAATGAGTGGCATTGCGTGCAAAGCATAAAGAAGCTTATGGTGGTGGTCAAGAGAATGTCTCATTAGTCTTGATTGTCCTCGATTGACTTCCAGCGAATTCAGCGTAGAATTTTCGCACAGTTAAGCCAATGTGTGGAATATTTGGATACGTCGGCTCCAGAAGCGACGCGGGTCAGCTCGTTGTTCGGGGACTGAAAAATTTGGAATACCGCGGATATGATTCTTGGGGGGTTGCCCGAAAGATCGGCTCATCTATTTTGGTTGAGAAGGATGTTGGCAAAATCAGCACGGTAGACGAAAAGAGGTTCCATGAGGAATGCGGACTGGCGATTGCACATACGCGCTGGGCAACGCACGGAGGCGTGACACCCCAAAACGCGCATCCGCACGTGAACTGTGATGGAACGATCGCCGTTGTCCATAATGGCATTATCGAAAATTATCACGAGCTGCGCACCGATCTCATAAAGAGAGGGCACACGTTTTTAAGTGAAACCGACACCGAAGTGATCCCGCACATGATCGAGGAAGAGATGCGACTGACCGACGATTTCGCTTCGGCAGTCCGCAACGCATGTGCCAAGTTCACCGGTCGGTACGGCATCCTCGCGTTCCACTTGGAAAGTAATGTGTTGGTCGCCACGCGCACAGGATCTCCATTGATCGTTGGCGTTTCCAAAGACGATGGATATTTCATTGCATCCGACATTCCTGCGTTCATGGAACATACCAAAATAGTGCAATATCTCGATGACGGAGAAATGGTCGTCACCGACGGTCATTCGGTGCTCTTTACCGATTTGAAGACCGGACAGGAGCGCCCGAAGCGCGAGATCGAAATAACGTGGTCGGTAGAAGAAGCGCAGAAAGGAGAGTTTGCACACTACATGCTCAAGGAAATTATGGAGCAAAAAGAGAGCATCGCCCGCGCGGTGAACCAAGATGAGAAGCAGATTCTTACCGTTGCCGAAGCAATTAAAAATGCCAGAGGAACATACCTCGTCGGGTGTGGCACAGCACACAAAGCCTGCATGGCTGCTGAATACTTCTTCTCGGTTGTTTCCGGACACCACGTCAACGTAACCTCAGCAGGCGAATTTAAAGTCCACCACCATTTCCTGAAACCCGAAAGCCTGCTGATCGTCGTATCTCAAAGCGGCGAGACCGCAGACGTTCTCGAAGCGATGAAGGTTGCCAAGAGCAAAGGGGCGAAAGTCCTCGCCATCGTCAATGCGGAAGGTTCCACCATCGACCGAGAGGCGGACTACACGCTCCTTATTAATGCAGGCCCCGAACGTGCGGTTGCATCCACGAAGGCGCTCACGGGACAAATGGCCGTGCTGCTACTTGTCGCATACGCCATGGCAAATAAACTCCACGAAGGAAAACTGCTTCTTATGGAGACGACCTCCATGATCAACGACATGTTAAACCCGCGGTACGTGGAATTCCTTGAAGAAGTCGCCGAGGAACTGCAGGATTCCACCGACCTTTTTATTATCGGAAAAAGCTGGAACTACCCCATGGCGCTCGAGAGCGCGATCAAGATCCAAGAAGTGTCGTACATCCACGCCGAAGGATTTGCAGGCTCCGAGTTGAAACATGGTCCGATTGCTATGATAGAGGAGGGGACACCCTGCATCGCACTTGCCGGCAACGACGAAGTAACACGCGACCTGATCAATAACACGATCGAACTGAAAGCGCGCGGCGCACATACAATTGGTATAGCACCGAAAAACAACGACGCATTCGATACGTGGATCAAAGTACCCGATGCGGGCGCTGCGCAGGCAATCGTGAATATCATCCCCATTCAGGTGCTGGCGTATTTCCTCGCGGTCAAGAGAGGTAAGGACCCTGATATGCCGAGGAATCTTGCAAAATCCGTTACCGTCAAATAGGGATTTTGCCCTGCTACTGATCTGAATTGCAGAGTTGACATTTGACGGAAGAGTATTAATATACTGTCCTTTCCATTTTCTCGTATGAGTCCCGAAACACCAGTAGAATTAGATGATGCTACGAAGGAGCGCATGGATATGCTTGCACAAGCTATTCGTTATTCACGAATGAAGAGCAGAAAGGAGTGTGGAAGAGAATCATACACTGATAATGAAGCGCGAGTCATAGCTGAAGCAGTGGCGAGCACCATAGGAAATGATACGAGTGCCCGCTTGCAACGTTCCACAGCAGGAGAGCTTGCAGAGTGGGTGGAATTGGATGCTGAGGATCTGATCGAACCTTTGCAAAATTTAAAAATGGCAGCTGACACAATGCAGCTTGTGCATAATTCTCCCGAAGTAAATTCGTTTGCGGAAATCGTTAGACAAATGGAAGAATTGCGTGTGAAACTGGATAAAACATTACACAAACTATCATTAATGAAAGGCGACTCTAAATTACCTCTGCATCCAAATCGACAATCACCTGCTGGTAATTTTGGTACTTTGATTACTCATCCAAATTGCTATAAAGATGACGAATTCGTTCTGGCGGCTCTTGTAGGACTGATGTCTTCTCAAAAGCAGGAATACCTCAAACAACTATTATCTGAGCTCGGCATCAATGATTTTACTCCTCTTAATCCAAATCAAGCATCATGTGATGATTGATTTGTAGAAAATATTCTATAAATTACGCACATTTGCATGTACTGCACCCAACGCAATAATCAGTGCCCACTCTTTCTGCTGGGACAAGACGAAAAACAGAACGCATCGGTTATGCCAGTAGGAACGAACCTGGAAACGCGGAGATTTCGCATCGACACTGCTTCCGATGATATACGAGCAACAATGTTGCAAAGAGTGTTTGCAATCCTCAATGCCAGTGACCAAGGAGAAGGAATCATTCATGATGTATATGCTGCCGTGCACGCTTGCACAGAATCGGAGAGGGGAGCAGAAGCACAAAGAGTGCTGAATCCGCATATGCAAGCACTGCAAGCAGCGTTTAAGATTCCAGATATTGTGGGTGATATCTGTAACCAGACTCAAAGCTCTGAGTATGCAAAACCCCGTGAACCATTTTGCATCCATAGTGAACGTGGAATGCTGGCACTTGTTTTCCCGGATGCCGGTGAAGACAGGAATGACAACACCATCATCGCCCATGCTCCCAATCATATGATGATAAGATCAGAAACACTTGGTGGAGCCTTTGGGGCACTTGTGGAAGGTGGTGCACCAATAAGTCGTGCAAGCATTGAGCAGGGAACTGCCGCCTTCGTACAATTAAAAAAGGAAAAAAACCCACGAGGAATTCTGGAATTCATGGCAGATTTTCCAGAAGTCGCTAAGAATATTCTCCGAGCCTATAAAGCTAGACGATAAACACTGCCTCACTCCTCCCTTCCCGGAGGAATCCCGTAGTAATCGAAGAGGAACTCCGCGATTTTTTTATAGACGGGAGCCGCGGAGCCAGCTCCATGCTCCGAAGCTTTGGTCGCTGTACGATCAAACTTTACGAGCATGAGAAACTTTGGATCCGGAACGGGAGCAAATCCGCCAAATGATGCGATACCCGAACCCGTACCAGATTCATACTTTCCACCGGGACCTGCAATCTGGCTTGTACCTGTTTTCCCTGCAATCGCGTACCCCTGGATCGAGGCGCTCTTGCCCCAACCTTCGTCGACAGAAGAAACCAGAATCGCTGTAATCGTATCCGATGTTTCGGGAGTAATAACCTGATCGATGATGCGCGGCTGCGTCGTTATCACTGTTCCATCGCTCTTAATAATACTATCAATAATCGTTGGCTTCATGAGTTTGCCACCGTTGCTCAGTGCCGACCAAGCGGTGATAACTTGCAGCGGAGTCGCGGATACGCCTTGTCCGAATGCCGCATTCGCCAGAAGAGAGTTACTCCACTTTTTCCATGGAAGAATCTCCCCTGGCAATTCGTCTTCCAATTCTATTCCGGTGATCTTTCCGAATCCGAAACGCTCGATCATGCGGTGAAAAAGTTTTTTTCCGAGCTTTTCGGAAATCGATGTCATGCACGTGTTAATGGAGAACTGAATACACGTTACCATGTTGACCTTTCCGTACGTTGCGTTGAGTGCGTTTCTTATGGTGAACTCATCGACCTTTATAAAACCTTTGTCATCATATGTATCCTCAGGAGAGATCTCTCCTTGATCAATTGCAATAGCCATCGTAATAGGCTTGAAAACCGATCCCGGTTCGTAGATCTGCTGAATAGTGCGATTGAGATATGCCCCCACACCGACGTTGTTTTTAAACTTCAGCCAGATGTCGTCTCGTTGCGTTGGGAAAACCTCTCTTCGATCGTTGTCACCGATATATAAGTAGTAACGAGCAATGTCGCGAAGATCATAGAGTTTCTCTATTTCATCAAGCACCTGTTGTGTTATTACAGCGAGGGCGGTACGACCATTGCCAAAAATGTCATCGATGTAGCCCTTCACAACGAACTGATTGGTTACCGGATGGTAGATCTCCACAACGATTTTATTCCTCTTGCCTTCATCGACATACAGCGGCTCTTTATCGTAAACGCCTCCGAAGCTATTACTATCGAATGTCGGAGCGTTGACCATGGCAATGATACGACCGGTATACGGATCCATCATGATCGCTTGCCCGCTCTCTGCATGAAAATCGATGACTGCCTGATCCATGATTTCCTCAATTTTCTTTTGCACGAAGCGATCAATGGTCAACACGATCGTATCGCCGTCTTTCGGGTCAATAATGGTTTGTTCTGCAGTAAGAATCTGACCCCCTTGTGGATCGGATACCGACGAGATCAGACCCTCCTGCCCTTTGAGCTCCGCATCAAACGTTCGCTCAATACCATACTGCGCCTCCTGTTGGGAGTTGAGAAACCCTACGACGCTCGAAGCAACCCTGCCATCGGGGTAGTATCGCCAATGTTCCGGGATCAGAGCAATTGATCGAAGGGGGTCTCTAATCAATGCTGCTGCTTCGCGCGTCTCAGCCTGCTGTTTGCTGCTCTGGGTGTCCTTCATCGACTGAAGCTTCATTTCCTTGATTTTCAAGCTGAGATCCGGTGGCAACTTGCGCATGACCGGTACGTACCGCAGTGGACGGGAACGCAGCAAGCGCTGCAAAACATCTTCGTCTGTTTCAACAATTTCGGAGAGATCGCGCGCAACAGATGATAATTTATTCTGGGAAACGGCCTCGGGATTCGCGAAGATGATACTGGTGTCATGCACGACATACACCCCCGGAATCGCAAGTGCATCGACAGCAGACATATCCTCTTTTGTAGCTCCGTATTTCAGAGGGACAAACGTCACTCGCTTCTCGCTGATTTTCTTTTGAATATCCGAAGTAAAACTGCTGCGAACATCTTCGATGGAAGGTGTATTTTCAGGGTGATCCGGCACTGCAAAAATCATATGCATAGGCTCCAAGATCGCTCCGGATTCCAAACGTCGCACCTGCGCAAGCGGATCAAAAGAATCAGTGAAGTATCCGGAAAGCTCTAAAGGACAATCTTTACTTCCTCGAGTGCACAGATCATGGAAATCCTCCGTCACGAGCATTTCCGCAAGACGTCTGGCAACGAGAACCGGATCATCCGTCACGACCGGATCGACGTACACCATGTCGAGTGTGGTATTGGTGGCAAAAAGACTAGTTTCACCTGTCTTACTATTTCTTGAGAGGATCTCGCCGCGCTTCGCCGGCAAAACAACTCCGCCATAGTGTTGCGATTGAGCCAACGCACGATAGTCACCTCCTTTGAGAACTTGAAGTTCAAGTAGCCGCGCCACAATAACCAGCAGCAAAATGAGTAATCCTGCATGCACGACAACCATTCGCTGTCGTACAAAGCGTCTGCGCTGGGTTTCCGAAAGATTTGAGGCACGGGAGTACACGGTGGGGGATGATAGCAGATGAATACAGAGTGCGTTTGACAAGTTTGGTATGCTGAAATGATGCATAGCCAACAGGTCCTAAAAGTGCTATAATAAATTGATATGGTTACAGGTATCCAATGGGACGGCATGGACGGTCCGCAGCTCCAAAAGCAGCTGCAGGAATACTGTACTGAAGAAGGTATTTCCGACATTCACTTCGCACCGGAAAAATCCGACGTGCGACTGGAAGTGCGACTGCACGGAATTCTTCAGGAGATTGCTCGTCTCAGCCACAAGACGTACCAAGACCTCGTCCGACAAATAAAATTTATTAGCAAGTTAAAGCTGAATGTCACAAATGTTCCGCAAGACGGGCATTATACGTTTGTCGAAAAAAACCGAAGCGTGAACGTACGCGTCGCCTGCATTCCATCGCGTTTTGGTGAGAAATTTACGCTGCGACTTCTGGACCCGGCACGGGGCATCGTTCCGCTGGATCAGCTCGGATTTGAAAATGATATCGCCCAAAAACTTGCGGAAATCGTCGACATGCCTAACGGCTTGTTTCTGATTACAGGACCTACGGGGTCCGGGAAAACGACAACGCTGTACGCGCTCCTCAATGCCATTGTTGGAAAGTCACGAAATATCATTACGCTTGAGGATCCCGTAGAGTACGAGCTGCCGGGAATCGTGCAAAGCCAGATCGACCCGGAACATGACTATACGTTCGCTTCGGGATTGCGTTCCGTACTCCGCCACGACCCTGATGTGATTCTCGTCGGAGAAATCCGCGATTACGAAACGGCGCAGACTGCGATCGACGCGGCACTCACAGGACATTTCGTCCTCTCGACGCTCCACACCAACTCTGCAGTCGAAGCGATTCCTCGCCTCCTTTCCATGGGCGTGAGTCCCTATACATTCGCACCGGCGCTTCGCGCAATTCTCGCCCAGCGACTCGTCCGTTCACTGAAGCCGGAATGTAAAACGAAGACGTGCGATCCTGCGGACAATATGAGCTACAACGGGAGAACGGCTCTGCCGGAACTGCTGATGATTACGCCTGCTCTACGGGAGATGATTCTTCAAAATGAGACCGCGGAAGTCATACTGAAAAAATCAAAAGAAGAGGGTTTCCGCACCATGGATGAATGGGGGAAAATCCTCGTGGAACGCAAGGTCACGAGTCTATCGGAGATAAAGAGAGTGACGATGTGAACGAGGAAACAAACCCTTTACTCCCCACACTCTTTTCAAGTACCATTATGGGCCAATGTTGCAACAGCGAAGACATCAGCGGCAAAGACGCAATGGCGTCAGCAACGTAAGTAGACAGCGTGCACGCAAGGCTTTCGTCGTCGCAGGTATCGTGATCCTTCTCTTTATCGTAGCAATGAAAACTCTGGCGTACTTCGGTGTCGGTAACTCTGTGAAAACTGAGCCTGTGATACTGCACATATCGGAGAGTAGCGTCGTGAATGTCTCGGTGGAAGGTGGCACGTTAAAACACGCAGAGAATGATATGAAACTCTATCCGAGTGATGCTGTTGTTACGAGTCCTCGCAACCAAGCGTTGCTCTCGCTACTCGACGGAAGCGCCGTTCGCCTCGATGAGAGTACGCAAGTTACAATTGTAAAATCCAGTCGCGGTCAAATTCGCAGCACACTCGCCATCAATCTTGAAGAAGGAACTATCTGGATGGTCACGCCGACCATTACCACATACTCCGGAGCAATCACTCGAACGATAGCCAGTGCATACATTACCGCAACCGTTCCCTCTCAGTCGGAATTCGTTATGTCTCCGCGCTCCATCACTGTGTTCTCTGCAGATGGACCGGGTTTATCACTTCGTATTGCGGGGAATGACAATGAGGTGATCGTCGGTGAGGGGCAACGCTTTACACTACCGGCAGGCAATGAAGCGGAGGAAGACCTCTATTCCTTCAGGAGTCCTCTGGATCCTCAGGAGCTCCAATCGCCATTCGTAGAGGAAAGCCGTGCAGCACGATTTGGACTCTCTCACGATACGGATACCTCAGGCGAAAATGCGGGATCTAACGGAAGCGGCGACGTTGACGACATTTCCCTGACCGTGCTCTCACCGGAAAAAGACACAACAGTTGATACGGAAACACTGGAAGTTTCTGGGAAGCTGGGTGCGGGCGTCGATAAAATTCGGATCAATGGATATCTAGCCGGTATTAATCGCACTGCCGGAACGTTCTCTCTGGAGCTCGCCCTACCCGATGAAGATCAGGTACATATCGCCATAGAAGGCGTCGATAAAGATGGCGTGATCGTCTCCGAAGCCATTCGCACCGTTACTCGCAATAGGACTCCGCCCGAACCTCCGACGATCGTATCTCCGGCGAGTGGTGGTGAGCGCTACGCAACAAGCAGTCAGGAAATTGAGATCAGTGGAACAGCACCGAGAGATGCCGTAGGTATCGTCGTCAATGATTACCGTCTGCAGCTCTATAAGCCCGGCGATAGCAATTGGTCTTACCTCGCAAGTACCAAACTGAACAATTTCCGCAATGGAGAAAATATCTACGAAGTAACGGCTATCAATCGCGGCGGTTACCGATCTGAGCCCGTTACGATCACCATTATTCTCGGCGAGGGTGTAGAGGGAATCGTCGGCACCGGAGCGTCTGTGGGAACAGTGCGCCCTGTCACAACGGAAACAGCTGAAGAAGCGCTAGAGCCCAGGAACGCACCGACTCAACCGGGCAGCATACGCGTCACTGCTCCTGCGGAAGGCAATGAGTACACTACAACTGAATCCGAATTTGTGATCGAAGGAACCGTGTCTGACTTGACGCAGAGTGTCTGGGTCAACGGCTATCGTCTGCAACTCTACAGTCCGGGCTCCGTGACATTCAACTACATCGCGAGTGTCAAGCTCTCAACACTGCACCTCGGCCGCAACGTCTACCGGATCACCTCGCGCGGCGACCGTGGTTTGATACTCGATGAAATGGAGTATGTGGTGACATTTACGCAGTAACCTGAGCACGTATCTACTCAGTCAGTAGGCATTGAAAGTCCGGTGGCAGCCAATGCTTGATTGAACTGAGACGGAAGTGGAGCACGGACACTGTGCTCTTTATCGTCTTCCGGCGAGACAAACTTTAAGGTCCACGCATGGAGGCAGAGGCCGGAAATACCGTAACGATCCGCAGTCTGATTGCTCATGCCTGATTTGTAGGAATCATCACCGAGAACAGGATGCCCAATGGACGAAAGGTGCACGCGGATCTGGTGGGTACGGCCCGTGTGCAGATCGCACTCAAGCAACGCGCAATTATCCGCTGCGTCTACAACGCGGTACGATGTTTTGGCATTGCGACTGACCGAAGTTCTCAGCACAGACATCTTCGTACGATCAGTGAGATTGCGTCCTATCGGAGCGTCTATGTCTGCTTCGCTATGTTCTGGAACCCCCGCCACGATTGCAAGGTACGTCTTCCCCACGGTTCGCCCCTCAAACTGCTTTTGTAGATGCTGAAACGCCGCATCGGACTTGGCAACGCAAATGCAACCGGTTGTTGGTTTATCGAGACGATGCACGAGAACGCTCTGCGGAGAGAAAGGCAGAGACCGCTCTTCAAAGAGAAATCGGATGCCACTCAAAAGTGTAGGTTCGTCCGGGTCTGCTGCATGCCCCGGATGCACCGAAATGCCTGCAGGCTTGTCGATAACCATACAGGAAGAGTCTTCATATAAAACGGTGAGGTGCTGGTTGATAGATTCGATGGCAGATGGGTGATCGGGAATGGGTGATCGGCCACCTTCAATGCGGATGCGGGAATCGATGGGAACCTGCAATGACGGTTTCGTAACGATCTTGTCGTTGACTGAGACAAACCCGTCGTGGATCGCCTTTTGGATCTTGACGCGCGAAAGCTTCCCGTCCTGCGCGGCTATGAGTACATCGAGGCGGCCGGGGTGGGTAGTGGTGAATTCCATGTGTGAAGAGGATGCAGAAGATGCAGAGGATGCAGAGGATCTATTGATCACCCAGCGCAGGATGCTTCCTGCGCGCAGTGTAAGTACTACAGACGAAACGGAGAGTGATCAAGATACAAGAATCCGCCGAAACATGGAAGCAAAGTGAGGTATTCCGCATCTTCATTCTTTGCTACTCTAGTAGCAATGAGCGAGCTACTTACCAGAGGCGTGCAGGAAGTCGTCCCACCCGAACTCGGTGCGCAGAAGTTGAAATCTGGGAAAAAGCTTCGCGTCTACTTAGGGATCGATCCAACAGGCGCTCACTTGCATATCGGCCATGCCGTGCCACTCAGGAAACTCCAAGCCTTCGCCGATGCAGGACATGATGTCATTTTTTTGATCGGAAGTTACACGGCAATGATCGGCGATCCTACGGGCAGAGATGCTATGCGTGAACCGCTGACCAAGGAACAGGTGCAGGAAAACTTTAAGACGTACAAACAGCAGGCAAGCAAGGTACTGGATTTCTCAAAGGTGCACATTCGATACAACGACGAATGGCTCGCCAAACTCACAGCTCAGGAGATCATGGAAACCGCCAGCCACTTTACCGTGCAGCAGATGCTGCAACGCGACATGTTTAAGGAGCGCATGAAAAAAGGGGAGGACTTAAGTCCAGTGGAATTTTTCTATCCGCTGATGGTCGGTTACGATTCTGTCGTGTTGGATGTCGATTGCGAAATCGGCGGCAATGATCAATTATTTAATATGCTCTGCGGCAGAAAATTGCAAAAAGCCTACGGCAAGCGCGATAAGTTTGTTCTGACAACAAAGCTGATTGAGGGAATTGACGGCCGGAAAATGAGTAAGACCTATGCAAATTGCATCTATCTGGATGATGAACCAAGTGACATGTTCGGGAAAATCATGAGCGTGAAAGACTCGTTGATGGAAACCTACTTCGAATGCTGCACCGATGTCCCACTTGGCGAAGTGAAAAAGATTTTGAAGGGAAACCCGCGCGACGCAAAAGTCCTCCTCGCCAAGGAAATTGTGACGCTGTACCACGGGGAAGACGCAGCCCATGCAGCAGTCAAAGCTTTCGATACCGTATTCAAACAAGGTGGCTTGCCCGAAGATATTCCGGAGTTCAAAGCACACAAGGGTGCGCTCCTCATCGACGTTCTTGTAGAATCCGGTCTTGCGAAATCAAAATCCGATGCCCGCAGAGTGATGGAGCAAGGGGGTGTGAAGAAAGACGACACGGTCATCGATTTTCTGGATGCGATAGTGGAAGAGGGGGTGTATCGAGTGGGGAAGAGGAAGTTTTTGAGGATACATGTATGACAACCTCCTTCGAATCCGCCGGCAGAGGAGATAGAAACGAACGGCGAGACGATCGAGAGATCGTAAATCAAATGATGAGCTGACCGAATATATGCAAGCAATGATACGGTTTAGAAAGGCTCAGACTTTCTATTTCAATCCGAACGGAGTCTTAAGACAATTTGGTCAGCACGGTAACTTCGACCATTTTTGGGGAACCGACTGGAAATCGAATCCAAAATTCAAATAAGGTTCTGGTACACTTTGCATATGAAGCGCGACACTCAGCCCCTCACACCCGAGCAAGTAAAACACCGCATCCTCAAAACACCAGAATGGTTTGCAGATGATGCGGGGACGACCATCGCACGGACGTACGTCTGCAAAAATTTCAGCGAGGCGATTGAATTGGTTATGAAAATCGCGGAGGTGGCTGAGGAGGAGAAACACCATCCGGATATCTTCGTCCATGGGTACAAGCACGTCACCGCAT
>CAYGDT010000002.1:29192-45140 GCA_964348745.1 uncultured Candidatus Peribacteria bacterium | reverse complement strand
CAACGAATGGAGCGAACCCATCATGCAGCACCAGTTCCCAGGCCGGAGAAGTTATGGTTGGAGGATTTACAACGGCAACAACCCATCCGTGGCAGGTGTCCGGGACATTCTTACACGCGCCCGGGGTCGCGGGAACAATCAAATACACTGTATGTACAAGCAGCGAGTCTGTCGGCACGGCAACGGATACGGCAGAAGATGTGCGCGTGTCGCTTGTGGAACTTGGCGATTAATTTTTACGTATCCCTGTTATCTGAAGATTTGGCAGGCGCGGTAGGGATCGAACCTACGACCTCAGGTTTTGGAGACCTGCGCTCTACCAACTGAGCTAAGCGCCTACGCTGTCTATAGCTTATCGCCTTTTCAGATTCTCCAGAAGCGGATTTCACCGTAAAAGATAGTGGTACACTGATGTCACGCATGCCCCTCACGATCGAAGTCAGTCGGCCGCTCTCGTTTCTCCTCGTCGTTGGGCTTACGGTATTCGGGCTCTCGTACATCATGTCGAGCGGGCAGCAGCAAGCGGATCTCATCACTGCACAGGGAGGCGAAACTCCGCCGCAGCTTGCTATTCAGACTGCCGAAGACGAAGTGCGTCGTCAAAAGCTCGAGAGCGAACTCGCTGATCGGCAGATTACTGTACTCAAGTACCAGCTCAATCGTTTGGAGCAGGAGCGCGGCATCATGGGAGATGATCTAACGGAGCAGCAGCAAGAACAGTTCAGGGCAGGATTACGATTGCTTGTCGATCTGATCGAAGGCAAAAAGCGCGCAGACGAAAAGATGGTCGCGAGTTTCCACGAAATGTGGGATGCGCGCAGAGCGGGTATGGCTGCAGCGGTGTTGAGCGAAGATAACCCAGTCATCGTACTCGATTGGCCGGTGGAACCAATGTATGGCATCTCTGCGATTTTTAACGATCCGGAATACGAAAAGATATTTGGTTTGACGCACGAAGGTATCGACATTCCAACCATACAAGAAACCACGATCCGAGCGCCGGCAGATGGAATAGTAGAGGAGGTGGTGGATCACGGTCTTGGCTACAGTTACTTAACCATTCGTCATGCGGGATACGTCACGCTCTATGGGCATGTCAGTGCGTTTCTCGTCTCGAAAGGACAACACGTAACTAGAGGCGAGCCAATCGCCAAGTCCGGCGGAATGCCTGGAACCAAGGGTGCGGGACACCTGACAACGGGTCCGCACTTGCACTTCGAGTTGATCACGGGGAAAGGGCATATCAATCCCCTCAAGTATCTGCCGGCTTCCGGAGCGGAGCTGCGGCAGGGAATGGATAGAGGATAGTGGATAATGGATAATGGATAATGGAGAATGGAAAGAGGATAATGGATCACCGTGTTTTTTTATCCACTATCCACTATCCTTTATTCTGTTTGACTTTGCTTCGCAAAGTCATCCGTCATTCCCGCAACATAGTCTTTCACCGCTTCGGGGAGTGTTGCAGAGTGTGCATTCATTAAGACTACAATTTTTTCAGTTGGATGGGCAAAGAAATGATCGCAGAGGGATCGCACAATGTGTTGCCCGTTGCGTGCTTTTTCGATGACATCGGGATGCAGGTACATGCGTTTCCAGAGAAATGCCCGCAGTGCATCGAGTTTTTCCCGCATTGCAGGTGAAAACCGCACGGGCTGATCCGCTCGCGTGTAAACATCGTCGAGTGAAGCAACGCCCTGCAGCACGATCTGCGTATCGGTTTGCACATATACATCGCTGACGAGCAGATCGATGAGCGCTCCACGAAGGGATGTACCGCGTGCGTGCGCTTTACCCAGAGCTTCCTTTGTCAGCGGAATGCTACGCACGTCATCGACGGAAAAAAGTTTCGCGCGCAGGCCGTCATCCACATCGTGTCCGGTGTAGGCGATCTCATCGGCGAGATTCACCAGCTGCGCTTCCAGCGATGGCCGTCGCGGCATCCTTATTCCCTCTATTTCTTCTATTCCCTCTCTTTCTTCCGTTACGGCACCGGCATTGTCAAACGGTGTTCGGTGTTTCATGAGCCCCTCCAACACTTCCAGATTCAAATTCAGCCCATGTTGCAGCGCGGAATGGGTTTCGAGCACGGAGACAACGCGCAGTGATTGGCGGTTATGTTCAAATGTTCCGCCGTGCGTGCGCATCCATGTATCAAGCGCTTCTTCGCCGGCGTGCCCGAAAGGCGGGTGCCCAAGATCGTGCGCCAGCGCGATGCATTCGGCGAGATCTTCGTTGAGACGGAGCGTGCGCGCCATGTCTCTGCTGATCTGTGCGACTTCGAATGTATGGGTGAGGCGCGTGCGGTAGTGGTCTCCTCCGCCACTGACAAACACCTGTGTTTTTCCCTTGAGTCTGCGGAATGCAAGACAGTGCACAATCCGATCGCGATCACGTTGAAACGGAAAACGCGTTGCGTCCGGCGATTCGTTTACGCTTCGACCGAGCGTGCCTTCGATCGGGACTGCGTAGGGAGCAAGGAGATGGTTTGCCTCGGCTATGCGTTGTGTAAGCGATTTCACGCAGGCAGTATACGTGTCGCATGTTTCTTGTGTATGCAATACATCTTAAAACTCCCACAGATAAATTGCCAAACGTTTTGCGTATTACGCAAGTCGACACGTCTGCGCATTCACTAGGCAATTTGCTACACTTTTTTTAATGCTAGGGTTTCTATCCATGGGCGCGCGCTTGCTGGCATTGGCGAGTATTGTTTCCAGTGTTGTTTGGATGAGCGTGCAGTATGCGCCTCAACAAAAATTGTCGGCACAGTTCCCAGGAACCTGTGGAGAAGTTTGTGATGCAAACGGCAATCCTCTTCCCGGGAAGATTTGTCCACCGAGTTGCCGTTCATCTTCATCTTCAGCTGCTTCTATTGTTTCTACCAGTATTTCTACCAGTGCAAATTCCGCATGTAATCCCGCCAACGATCCTAATGAGTGTAACAATGGGTGCTTATTTGTTGGTGCGGTTTGCAGTTCGCCACAAATCTTTACATGTTGTGTATCAGGTACTCTCTCACCAGTCCAAATATCCACCTGTTGCTCAGCAGTCGTCTGCGGCCCCGCAGGGACATGTATAGCCAATCCCGTTTCTATGGGTTCATCGAGTGCTCCCATCAATACGTCATCATCCTCCATCAGCTCTTCCAGCGTGCAAACAACCACTACGAGCAGCTCCACTACGAACAACTCTTCTCTTAGCTCATCGCCAGATGATAAATGTGCAGGAGTATGTTGTGTGGCTTCGCTTGGCTGTGACGGAGCTGCGGCTGCTGGTCTCTGTCCCGGAGACGGAGCTGGCGCTGCACCGAGGTTTGTGTGTTGCGAAAGGTGCGTTCGTCCCTCCTGCGGCGATGGAACCTTGAACACGGGCGAGGAATGCGACGATGGTAACAATGACGATAACGATGGTTGTAACTCTTCATGCACATTGGAAATCTGCGGAGATGGCAGTCTCCACACAGGAGAGGAATGCGATGATGGTAATGTAAGCGACGTTGATGGCTGCAGTGCATCCTGCACAATAGAATTCTGCGGAGACGGTACTCTGCAACAAAGGCGTGTCGGTTGCGGAGTTTTCGGATTCTTCCAGAGGATTTTCGCTTCGCTCATCGGAAGCGTTCTCGATGCATGTCATTTGGTAGGAGAGCAGTGCGATGACGGGAATACCGAAGTAGGTGACGGGTGTGATGCATCTTGTGTTGCAGAAGTTTGCGGAAATCGCGTCGTGCAAACCGGCGAAGAATGCGATTACGGTCCAATTAATGGTGACTATTACATCGAGTGCTCCAACGATTGTAAGTTGCGTGTCTGCGGCGACGGGATTGTTGACAGTGATTTAAATGAGCAATGCGATCTGGGAGAGGGTAACGGTCAAGGGACAGAAATCGATCCTACGCACAGTCCTGTAGCCGGCTGCAATGTCGATTGCACGATGGCTGTATGCGGCAACGAAAGGGTCGAAACACATATAGGTGAACAATGCGAACCGCGCGGTGCCCAATGCAATCAATTCAGTCCGGAAACACAAGGAATGGATTGCAATAATTGTACGTGTGTTCCGTTTGATCCCAACGATCCGGTATGCGGAAATGCAATTGTAGAACCGGGTGAACGATGTGATGAAGGCTACGCGAATAATAGAGACATGCCAGATGCAACGTGTCGTTCGGATTGCACATTGCCACGTTGTGGCGATGGCGTTTTCAGCCCTGCATCTGGCGAACAGTGTGATGATGGTAATTTCAGTTCGGGAGACGGATGCGATCCGCGGTGCAGGCGTGAAGAGCATTCCGAATGTGACGCTCAAAGCGGAGCATGTCTTGTCGTCAGCGGTCTCGGACAAAACGAATGCGTGCCGCATCTTGGTTGCTCTTGGATTAAACACATGGAATGTGAAAATTTGAAATGTGTGCAGAAAGCTGGTGCGGGAGCAAATGAATGCGCTACTGCGGGCGACTGCTCTCAGCATACCGAATGCCAGGGAGATGCGTGCGTCCTTGTTGATGACGAGCCCGATATCAAGCAAGATCCTGACCCTGATCCCGAAGGCGTGTGTTGCATACAAACCGTATTTGATCCCGTGCCGGAATGTTCGAATATGACGCAAACGGAATGCTGGGCTCTACCGGGTGAGAAGTACTTTATCCCGAATACCGTGACGAATGATCCGAATGCCGATCAGTGCGATATTGATGATGCAAATTACTGTAAAAATAGTACCCGTGAGTGCACGGAATCCGTTTGTCCAACGCACGTTGCAAAAACATGCCAACCGATCGATAACGATTATTGTTTCACGCAAGTGGATGGAGAAACGAAGTGTTTTACATTTGGCGAGTGTTACATGGCAACGGTGCAATGCATGGGTAAAGCTTGTGGTATCACATACGATGGATGCACGTGCCCTCCGGATACCCCTGCTGTCTGCGGAAATAACATCCTCGAAAAAAATGAAGAGTGCGATGACGGCAATATCGTTGATACGGATACCTGCACCAACACTTGTCTCGTGGCATTCTGCGGCGATGGATCCGTACGTACATCCAACGATTACCCCATCGGACCGAATCTCCCGCCGGAAGAATGCGACGAGGGTACCCTTTGTGTTGGTGGGAAAACCGATGGGGCCGCATGTCTTGGCACAAATGCACGCATCGCGTGCGCATCGGGCGGAGGAAACTGCACACGCATGGAATCTGACTCATGCGGATTTGATTGCAAATTTAAAAATACGGAACATGTAACTTGTGAAAACAAGCAATGCGTCGAAAAATCCGGCGGAGGAGAAAATACGTGCGTCACAGATGACGACTGCGCGGACACGACGCACCTCGCCTGCTCCAATAAGCAGTGTAAAGAAGTGCCCGGAGCCGAACAAGACACCTGCAGCACCGATGATAATTGTGCGGATAGCGTGCACTTTGAATGCGAGAACCAAGCATGCGTCGTCAAACCGGGTGCACAGGAAAATTCCTGTTCTTCCGACGCAGACTGCCCTGCAGAAGCAACGCACCTGGCGTGTGAGTTTTTCCAATGCAAAGAATTTCCGGGGGAGCAGCAAAACGAATGCGAGAGGGATGCCGAGTGCGACGGCGTGCATGTTGGGTGCGAAGGTGGTCAATGTATTGATATAACCGGTGAAGGAAAAGATCAGTGCACCGAAGATTTCGACTGCATGATGGTGGAGTATCGCGATTGTTTGAATGGAGCTTGCATAACGATGTATGAAAATTCTGAAGTTGTGGGTGGGCCGGGTGCAGAGGATAAGTGTAGTGACGATTTCCAGTGCAGTGCTCCCACACATCTAGCCTGCATCGATTTCCAGTGTAAGGCGGTCGATGGCGAAGGTGACGATGAATGTCGCGATGATCTCGAATGCGCGCAAAAACATACCGCTTGTGAAGATAAGCAATGCGTTGAAGTATTGGGTGAGGGCGATGATGCATGTATATTCGCTGACACCACCCCTGCATATCCTGTCTTTTCAGATGACTGCCCGGACACATGTGGTTTTTGTATTGACGAACTCAATGACTGCAGTGACAAATGTCTAATCGAGAATTGTGAAAGAATGAGACCATTTTCGCAATATGAACTCTGTGACACGAGTTATGTTTGTGCAGCGCCAACATCGTTTACACCATCCATGACTGCTGCAGAGCGCAAAGCAATATGTAAAGATGGTATCAGTGGTCAGGCATTGCAGGATTTAGTTGGATTTGTATTTATCTGTCCTAAAGTCTGTACAGTCGAAGAACTACTCGGGACCGTAGGCTACAATTACGAAGATCCCGAAAAGTGTCTCGGTAGCTCTTTTGCATTAAGTTATGAAGAATTTTCGCAGAAGCCAAATAAGCTCCATTGCGAAAGAGTGGATAATGCTCTCCTTGAAGAGTGGGCCGAGTGCAACCAAGAATGTTATGACAATAAAACGAGTTGTCTCATAGACCAAGATTGCCCAAGGAATCTTGCGTATTACGTTTGTGAAAATAATCAGTGCGTAGGAAAAAGTTTTCCGTGCGGAGAGGGTGTGCCGTGTGATCCACCGGAAGATGAGTGTGCAACCGAAGTAGACTGTACTGCAGGCCCTGGTCCCGGCCCCGGTGGCCCTGGAGGTTCGCCCGGTCCAGGCCCCGGAGGTCCCGGTGGTACGCCGGGTCCGGGTGGTCCAGGAAATGCAGGTCCCGGTCCAGGTCAATCGGTGAAACATTTTGCTTGTAAGAACCAACAATGCACACTCGTGCAAGGTTCTGGCCAGGATAGTTGCTCCTCAAACGCAGACTGCATCAACAGTCCGGGACCAGGACCCGGTCCCGGCAATGTGTGTACTACGGACGTCAAACAATGTCCTGATGGATCGTTTGTAAGCAGAGATCCGAAGAACGATTGCAATTTCCCTCCGTGTCCGAGTGCATGCAACATTAATGCAGATTGCAGTACGGGTTGCTGTTATAACAGTTTTTGTCTTGCTGTAGATTGCGCAGCGGGTTTCATGCAAAAGGATTGCACATGTGTTCCAAGTAACCAGTGTTCACCTTCCCTGCCTTGTCCTGCAGATTCATGTACAACATGCACTTCGGGGCAATGTATCAGCTACTGTAAAGTAAGTGAGGAGTGTCGACATGGCACATGTGTCCCTGGTCCTGGTCCAGGCAATACCGGAGGAACCACGGGAGGCACGACCGGAGGAACCACCGGGGGAACGAATGGCGGCACTACGGGCGGTACCACAGGTGGAACTACGGGAGGTACTACAGGAGGTACTACAGGAGGCCCCGGCCCTGGAGAATCGACGGGTGGAACCACCGGAGGCCCCGGCCCTGGCGAAACAGGTTGCGTCACAAACGCCGATTGTAATCAGACCTATCGTTGTCCACGTTTTTACGGTGGCAAGTGTACTCGTACGAAGCCAGAACTAGGTACAGCATCCGATTGCATAGATACGTGTTCATTCGAAGCCTGTTTCGACGGCGTCTGCCGCGAACAGTATCAGGAAGAATCCTGCGAGGCATCCGAGTGTTCGTATCTGGATTATTGTCTGGATGATGCCGATTGCGGATCAAAGCACTGCGGTTCGTGTATTGCAGGCAAGGATGGTTGCGCGCAAAGTTGTTCACAGAGTTTTTGCGTCAATCATCTCTGCTCTGATCAGGTCTTCACCAATGAACGCTGCACGAATCCCGTGAGTGGCATTTGTAAGGAATCGACGCATTTAGGTTGTGTTAACCAGCAATGCACTGTTGTACAGGGAGCAGGTACGGATGATTGCATTACCAATAACGATTGTAAGGATAATGTTCATTTCGCGTGTGCCAACAAGCAGTGCGCGCTTGTCCAAGGTGCGAGCAAAGACACCTGCGTAACAGCCGGCGATTGTAGTGACAATGTTCACCTCGGATGCAGCAACAAGCAATGCGTGGCTCTCTCCGGAGCTTCACGCGACGAGTGCGCTACACCGGACGATTGCACCGACGATACGCATCTGGAATGCGAAAACAAACAATGCAAAGCATTCCCCGGTGCGATGGCCAACAAGTGCGACAGCGCGGAAGACTGCACAGACGATCAGCATCTCGCCTGTGAAAATAAACAATGCCTCGTCTTCAGCGGAGCGGAAAAAGATCACTGCGCTGCTGCCGGAGATTGCACAGACAATCAGCATCTTACTTGTCAAAACAAGCAATGCATTCTCGTTCCCGGCGCTGCGCAAGATGACTGTCTTTCTAACGACAATTGTTCGGACAATCAGCACCTCACATGCGTTGCGCGGCAATGCTCCATTGTCACCGGTGCTGCAAAAGACGATTGTAAAAATACCGCAGACTGTAAAGATGATCAGCATCTCACCTGTAAAAACCAGCAGTGTGTGAATGTCGCGGGATCAGGAGAAAACGATTGTGACGTCAACGCGGACTGTGCCGATGATTTCCATCTTGCTTGTGAAGATAAGCAATGCCAGATCTTCTCCGGTGCACACAAAGACGACTGCGAAGACGATGCAGATTGTTCAGGAGTTATTTACTGCGAAACTGCCGATGATTGCGGAGAAACAAACTGCGAACCCGACTGCAGTATTCTCGGTGATCGTTGCGAAAAATTGTGCGAAGTTCCCGTCTGTTCGGATGGTTTCTGTGCCAAGAATACAACGAACATCGTCTGCGAGGATCAAGCGTGTACCAACACGCCAAAGTTCTGTTGTACAAGCGGTAATGTGTGTTCCGACCAGGCAACGTGTGTAAACCCCATGACGCTGACGCAATGCGGATTAGTCTGCGGTTTCTCCTCATCAAGTGCTTCGTCTGTTTCGTCGCGCGCGCCATGTAAAACGCATGAAGATTGTGGGGATATCAACAGTTGTACGCTTTGCGATAAATTCTCTACAGGATGCCAAAAGATTTGCCAGGTACCGTATTGCGCTACAGATGGTTTCTGCAGTACCGGCGGTGCACGCATCGCTTGCGATGCGGCGGAGTGTTCTTCTGCGGTATGTTGCGAAGCGGCAACCGGTGACTGTAATGCGTTCATGAGTTGTACCTATCCGTTGACCATGAATGAATGCGTAGAGTCATGCGGAGGAAACAGTGGTGGAAACAGCGGAGGCAATAACGGCGGTTACTTGGGTGGTACCAGCGGAGGCAATAACGGCGGTTACTTGGGTGGAACAATCGGCGGAATCAATGGCGGAAATCTTGGAGGAATCAGCGGGGGCGTGGATGGGGAAATATTCGCCGGAGCAAATGCAGGAGGCACGGGTACCGATAACGATTCCACATTCGTCGCTTCAGCGCCGCTCTGTAGCAACGGCATTCTGGAGAAAGGTGAAGAGTGCGACGATAGAAATCTTATCGACAACGATGGATGCAGTACCAATTGCGAGCTTGAGGTCGGTATTTGCGGGGATGGTATTGTGGAGTCTCTGCTCGGCGAGCAGTGCGAGCCTTCGTTGCATGATGCGACATTGTCCTACATGTGTGAAGATTGCCGCTTCCTATCACTTACTTGCGGCGATAGCGTTATTGATCCTGGAGAAGAATGCGATCTAGGAGCGCTCAATACCGACACGCCGAATGCAAAGTGTCGTCCGGACTGTTCCGTTCCTCGCTGTGGAGAGGGTATTGTCGACACGGACTTCGCGGAATTCTGCGATGACGGCAGCCGCTTGAATGGCGACGGTTGCGATCGGTACTGCCGGATTGAAACACTGATTGCCAATGGAGTAAGTCTCCCTGCCTTGGGGCAAATCGGATTGGGACAATTCGGCACGCTCTCTCCGGACGGATTACTCAATGGACAGCTGGGTCAGGGAATGTTTACGCAAGGAGTCGGATTCCCACGCTTCCCCGGGAATTCGACTCTCCCATACCGGCTGCCATTGGCGCAGTTGCAACCGATCATTCAAAAACAAGGCCCTGTGGGAGACACGGGACCTGCTGCAGTGGTCGTTGTCGGAGCGGGTGCAGCTGCGGGTATAGGGTGGATGAGAAGAAGGAGGAAATAAAAAACCCACCCAATAGCGTGATCCGCATGGGCGGGCCCGCCCCTTCGTAAACCCACTGAATGGGTGAAGTGGGGTGATCCGTGTATTCCACCGACCTCGGTGGATGAAATGTATCCGGACGATCGTCGAGCGATAAACGCCTGTCCCCTGATAGATATGTGGGTGGTTGCAACGGAGATCCACGGATCTCTGTGATTTAACCTCCCTGGAACAGATGATTGAGAAGAAACGTAAATCACTACAAAACGCATCGTCGAGACTGAGGTCAATGGTAGAGATCGTGCGAAATACTGTCCACGCAAAGCCCTTGCGCACGCCTGAAAAGTCGATGCCTAGCATGCAACTGTCAGTGTTACGTTGCCGTAATCAAACTATGCAAAAAGAAAAGTATATTGTACATAGCGCTGCATATTCTTTCAGCGCAGGGTGCAGACGAGAATATTGCTCACGCCTGATGCCACGAGCTCTCGATCGCCTCCACGGTAGGTGAAGTAGCGTTCCGGCATGCAGCGCGTGCAATCCGGGTGGCGCGTAGTCCAGTCCGGGTGCACTCCCGCAGCAATAAGCTGATCATTGGCCATCATCGCAAGATCTACGCAGTCTCCGTGGACGTAGATCGCATCCGCATGGACGCGTACCTCATGTGTAGGATCTTTGAACTCAGCGCAGCGTAGGCAGAGTGAAGGACCGGTTGCAACGTATGTATCTTCTGCTGCAATGTTAAATTCCCTTTTCAGCGCAGCAAAGAATTCAGGAATCGCTCCTGCAATCAGCCCGCGCCACCCGACGTGCAGCACGCCCGCAACATGGGAATCAGGAGCATAGACCGCGAAGTTCTGACAGTCTGCCGCGCGTGCTGTCAGATGCAATCCAACATGATCCGTAATAACGCCGTCAGCCCGTTCCTCTGATTCCATGGCCTTACGTACGACAATGACGCGGTTTCCGTGCACTTGGTGCAGGCGTACGTGGGGATCTGGAATGGTACGATCATCGGTTTTACCAAGAAAACGTATGTCGACTCGGTCGGAGAATTGGGGGAGGAGTGAGAGCATGGTGATTGGGAATCGGGAATCGGGAATCGGAAAGCGGGGATCGGCGAATGCAGTATACCGATAACTGATCACCGATCACCGATCACCAATAACCGATCACCGATAACCGATCACTCCATCGCATGAAGTAATCCCGCAATCATCCCAATTACCTCCTCTGTCGTATACGCATATCCCTTCTCCTCAAACAGTTTCTCGCCCGCTTTTTTGATGATGCCGCATGCGTCCCTGCATGCGTCGAGCGGAGCGAGCCCCTGTGCAATCAGTCCGGCGATCAGTCCCGCGAGCGCGTCGCCCGTGCCTCCGACAGTCAGTCCTGCGTTACCGCCACGCACTTCGTCGGTGTCGTGCGCACTGAAGATGCGATCAATTTTACCTTTTAAGACGATGATCGCTTGGTATTCATTGGCGATATCCTGCAGATCATTCTCCTCAAGATCCATACGTTCGAGTTCCCCCAGATGCGGCGTGAGCACGGCGTTTTTTCCGCGCACGAGCTCCAACGTGTTTTTTTGCAGCGCCGTCGCGTCGAGCACCATGGGCGTTGTGCAGGATGCGATGATCTCCTCGAGTGCATGCACGCGTTCCCCTGTCCGCGCGATGCCTGATCCCAGTACGACGCAATCGAGCGGAGCGGTCAGTTCCAGAATGGGTTCGATGTCGGCATCCGTGATTAAGTCTCCCTGAAATGAATGAACGAACGCATTTAAAATCCACTGCTTTGCCGTTTGCTCATGGCAACGCGGCAGGCAGATACACAGCGTATCGATGCCGCTTGCTTGCGCAGCCAGAGCGTTAAAAAGCGGTGCACCATGCACAAAACGACTACCACCAATAACGGCTACTTTGCCATTATCGCCTTTGTGGGAATCGGGACTTCGATCCATAAGCAGTATGGTATGGGAGGTCGCGGAAGTTGGGAAGGCGACAATATCCGTACTTCAAGCGCATTTGTATTGTGTTTACGTATCCCAATGTTGTCGTAAAAGGGCAAGTCAACAAACTTCCGCTTCCATGCGTGTGTTTGGTAATCTTTGAAAGATTATGCCGTGGTCATTCGTCACTGTCGCAAAGTATGTCGTGCTTTCGATGTTCATCGTTGGCGGCATTACAGTTGTTGTGCAGGAGAACGCAGTGAGAGAGCTACTCAAGGGACAATTCGTCCCATATGACGGCTGTACTTCTGTTCCCAGAATGCCTAATGGAATGTGTCCAACTGGCACAACCAGCACCTCAGCATGGGGTTCGTGTATTCCCGTCGATGGATATGGTTGCAACTATGGTGGCTGTATTGGGACATGTAGTGGAGGGCAGTGTCAATGCGGTGGTGGTGCCTGCACGCCCGGTTTACCAATGTGCACCGGTGTCCCAGCCCTTTCTATGGGCAGCTCCGGTTGTTCCGATCCTGTGGCATGTTGTGGTGGATGGATCGGAAATTCGTCCGTACTACCCGGATGTCAGCTCGGGAGCGGGTGCAGACATAATGTCTGTGGGGGAAGCTGTAGCGTCGACAACAGTTGCGGCATCAAAGAAACCACATCCTGCGCGAAGAATCCCTCGACGAATGCCTGCGAAAAAGAGAGCTTCTATGCAGACTGTGCAACTGGATTCTGCGATGCGAGTGTGCGAGGGGACTCGTTGGGAAAGACTTCCTGCAATGCTTCCGAGTGCGGTGGCACAGCCTGCACATCAAATGCGGGATGCTCAACCGGATGTTGTGCCTCAGGTTATTGTCTAGCTGTAGATTGTGCTCTTGGTTTTCATCAAGTTGGTTGCACCTGTGTTGCGGATCCCGAATGTTCCGCTTCCGATCCCTGCCCTTTGGATTCCTGCCTGACATGCACAGGCGGCAGTTGCGTAACAACTTGCAGCGCGGGGCAAAGTTGTGTTTTAGGAGTTTGTACAAATAATCCTGAATGTTCCGCAAATACAGATTGTTCCACCCGTTGCTGCTCATCCGGGAGATGCAGCGATCCCGCGTGCGGTGCCGACTATAACCAAGACGGTTGTTCCTGCACAGGACCATGGAGATGCGATGCGGCTTGCAGTGCAATCACCTGTGCATCCGGAGCGTGCGGTATAAGAGGCAGAAGTTCTACAGGAGTCTCCTGCGGATGTATCTATAGTGCGGGCCCCGGCCCCGGCACAACAGGGTGCGGAAATTCTGCTTTGGATGCCGGAGAAACATGCGATGATGGAAATACAACGTCTGGAGATGGATGTAGCTCAGCATGTCGAACTGAAGCTTCAGTATGTGGTGATGGACTCGACAATCCAGACGGTGAAGATGGTATCCCCGGAACACCGGATGACGAGGAGTGCGATGATGGGAATAAGTTTAACGGCGATGGATGTACAGAAACGTGCAACATCGAATATTGTGGCGATGGCATCATCGATCCAGATGGTAACGATAATCTTGTCGGATCGTCGGATGACGAGGAGTGTGAAGATGGTAATAGCGTTGACAACGACGGATGCAGCAATTTTTGTGAAAATAATCTGGTCTGTACGGTAGATGTTGATTGCGGTGCACAGGTGTGGATGTGCGGCAACTGTAATTTAAACCCTTCGGGGACGCTCTACTGTCATCAGGTGTGCATACGGCCGAAATGTTTCTCTGTTAGGGCGTGCGATGTGGATGTACAAATTAATACCTGCGCAAACCCCATCTGTGGAGGCACAGGTCCCGGTCCCGGTGGCCCAGGAGGTACGCCCGGTCCCGGTCCGGGAGATCCACCAGGCCCCGGTCCCGGTGGTCCAGGAGGTACGCCCGGTCCCGGTCCCGGTGGCCCAGGAGGTACGCCCGGTCCAGGCCCCGGTCCAGGGAATATATGTAGCAAGCATGCAGATTGTAGTACAGGTTGCTGCGGCAGTGGTTTCTGTGCTGCGGTTGACTGTCTGCCGGGTTTGATACAGAAAGATTGTAGTTGTGTCCCTGATACTACAAATGCGTGTGATCGTTACTGTGGTGGTGTTTCATGTGCTGCAGGCGAAGCATGTTATTACATCGAAAATGAACCATCCGGATTTTCCAATGGGTGCTTCTCCGGCCAATGTCCCGGTTCTTCGACTATTTTATACTGTCTGACCAATGGTCTGGCACCTGAGGGTTGGGTGACCTGCGCAGCTACCAAAAGCTCTTCATCATCGTCAAGCAATCCGACCACCGGACTCTGCGGTAATGGCAGCGTGAATACGGGAGAGCAGTGCGATTCGGGCGTACAGAATGGGGTCTACAGCGATTCGTGTACAACAAGCTGTAAATTCCCAACCGGGTGCGGAAATGGCACAGTAGGTGCAGGCGAGGAGTGTGATAGGGGCCGTAATAACTTCGATCGTGGCGCTGCGGGAACCTGCCGTACGAACTGTACGACTATTCGGTGCGGAGACGGCGTTACGGACACGCAGATTACTGAACAGTGCGATGACGGCAATACAATAAGCGGTGATGGTTGTAATAGTATCTGTAAAAACCCATTCTGCGGCGATGGTCATACCGATACGGGTGAAGAATGCGACTTGGGCTTAAGTAACTGCAATGTTTCCCGCAATAGTGGGACGGTCACCTGCACTTGTCGTGCAGACAGTTGCACAACTCCGCGCTGCGGAGATGGTATTCTTGATCAATGGGTTGATACTGCGATCAACCGGCAAGGGTTCCAAGGTGAACAGTGCGATGATGGAAATAGTGTCGACAATGACACGTGTAGTAATAGTTGCAACCTTATTGGTTGCGATGACAGAGTCTGCGATGCCGCTGCCGGTGAAAACTGTGCGACTTGCTCAGGTGATTGTGGTGTATGTACAGCAACATGCGGCGATGGTGTGCTAGAACTCCCGGAAAAATGCGATGACGGTAATAGTGTCAGTGGTGACGGTTGCAGCGCGGAATGTAAAATGGAGAAAGAGTATCATGCTGAATGCAACGAATTTGACCGATGTGTTGTCGTGCAGGGTGTAGGTGGCGTTAATGAATGCGATGCTCAGACTCCCTGCGGCGGGTCGCAGCACACAGTTTGTGATTATGAAAACAGCCAGTGCAAAACCGTCGACGGCCAAGGCGACAATGCATGTGTAACGTTCTTGGATTGTCCTATCCTCGGAGGTACAAAATGCGAAAACTTTCAGTGCGTTCCCAATCCCGCCGGAGACGCGGAACAGTGTATTAATGACAGCGATTGCGGACACAACATTTGTGCATCCGATGACAGTTGCAGTGTGGCACAGGGGTCCGGCACTCCCGAGTGCGGTACGGGAATGCCTGTGTGCGGCGGCCCTGCACATACTGTCTGCAACGTACAAGACATGACTTGTGATGTCGTGAACACTCCTGGGACAAATGAATGTGCGACGTTTAATGATTGTCCGGGGGAATGCACTGGCGACAGGTGCTCTTGTGTTGGAAGCGATTGTGCATGCAGCGTTACCGGCTGCGAGTGTACAGGAACAGAATGCTGCATCGGTGCTTCTTGCCAATGCACCGGACCGGAGTGTGCTTGCCAAGGACCTGCCTGCCAGTGCACAGGATCTGCCTGCCAATGTGATCCCCTTATCCAATCCTGCCAGTGCACCGGAACGCAGTGCTGCATCGGCGCCTCCTGTCAGTGCACGGGTCCCGAATGTGCCTGCCAAGGCTCGCAGTGTCAGTGCACCGGCCCCGACTGTGCTTGCAATGGTTCTGAATGCTCCTGCACCGGACCTGAATGTTGTTTGGGAAATCAATGCCAATGCACCGGACCGGAGTGTGCTTGCCAAGGACCTGCCTGCCAGTGCACCGGACCTTCCTGTCAGTGCGATCCCCTTATCCAATC
Source organism: uncultured Candidatus Peribacteria bacterium (assembly GCA_964348745.1). Classification (GTDB taxonomy): domain Bacteria; phylum Patescibacteriota; class Gracilibacteria; order Peribacterales; family Peribacteraceae; genus CAYGDT01. The sequence continues at coordinate 29,269 of CAYGDT010000002.1, read as the reverse complement.
CTGCCAGTGCACAGGAAACGAATGCTGCATCGGCGCCTCCTGTCAGTGCACGGGTCCCGAATGTGCCTGCCAAGGCT
>CAYGDT010000002.1:0-29092 GCA_964348745.1 uncultured Candidatus Peribacteria bacterium | reverse complement strand
GCCCCGACTGTGCTTGCAATGGTTCTGAATGCTCCTGCACCGGACCTGAATGTTGCATGGGGGATTCCTGTGGAACGAATCTATGTGGCAATGGCGTTGTAGACTCCGGTGAAGACTGTGACCTCGGAGATGGTTCTCAAGTAGCAGATATTCATCTTGAGTGGCTGGTACGCAATTGTGATGAAGGATGTTTGTGCCCCGCAAACTGTCGGTTTAGTGATGATGGTAATAGCTCTTCCTCATCATCGGAAATCATTCTCGTATTATTTAGCTCTGCCTCAAGTGCCTCACAAGCGAGTGGTAGCACTGGCGGAGACACTGGCGGAACAACAGGCGGAGACACTGGCGGAACAACAGGCGGAGACACCGGAGGAAACACAGGAGGCAATGTTGGCGGCACGGGCGGAAGCAACACCAGTGGCGGATACACCGGCAGTAAGGGGAGCAATAACAGCGTCAGTCCCTATGCCCACTGCGGCGACGGCATCATTGCGTATCCGGAAGAATGCGATGACGACAACCGCCGCGACAACGACGGGTGCAGCATTGTCTGCAAATCGGAAATCGGAGTATGCGGCGATGGGAAAATCCAATCGTTACTCGGTGAGCAGTGCGAACAGGCAACGCACGATGCATCGCTTTCGTACCGTTGTGAGCGCTGCAGATTTGTTTCAGACAGTTGTGGCGATAGCGTTGTCGATGAGGGGGAAGAATGTGACCGTGGTGCAGAAAATGCCAATACGCCGAATGCCACATGTCGCTCAGACTGCAGTTTCCCTCGTTGTGGAGATGCAACGACCGATGATGTCTTCCTAGAAACGTGTGATGACGGGAATCGAACCAATGAAGATGGTTGCGATCGCGATTGTCATACAGAGGATGCTTCGGAAGACGGGGCAACGCATGGCGCAGCAATTGCAAGCAGTGGCTGCGGCGACGGCGTACTTGCACCTCCGGAACAGTGCGATGACGGAAATGACGTGATGGGTGATGGGTGTTCCACTGCGTGCGTACTGCACTTCGGAGCGCAAAACGCCCCATTAACCGCCGGAGAAACAAACGTCCTCTCCGAGGTAACAGGTATAAGTGTTGCCCAAATAGAAGCTCTCCAGACCGCAGCAGGATCGCCGGCCGCACTAGGACCATACATCATGAGCAACCCGCAACTTCTTGGCGCCTTCCTGGCAAGCCTGCCTCCCGAGCAGGCGCAGGAGATCGCACGACGCCTCGGTATTCCTTACATCCCCGGTATCGGATTCTCGCAAATGTATCCTTTGGCTCAGCTGCAGCCGCTCGTACAATCGCGCGGCCCAGTGGGAGACACGGGACCCGCTGCAGTGGCAGTGGTAGGAGCGGGGGCAGCTGCGGGTATAGGATGGATGCGTCGGAGACGGAGGTAGTACTTTCTTAGTTCTTAGTTTTTTAGTTCCTAGTTCCTAGTTATGAGTTCCTAGTTTCAAAGAGGAACCAAGAACTAAGAACCAAGAACTAAGAACTCATAAGTTCACTCCTCTTCACATATAACAGAACAACCGTCTCCGGATATCCTATTAAAATCATCACACGCTTCACCGGTGTCTCTTACACCGTCTCCACACCTTGGATAACACACGCTCGGTTGACCCGTGCATTTCATATAATCTCCGATGTAGCCACAGCTCGGGTCTTCACATTGTGCGATGGCGCACTGTGCACAGCCGTCCCATAACATACCATTCGCATCGTCGCATTTCTCGTTATTGTCTACGATGCCATCTCCGCATGTCCCGCCCGCTGACCCAATCTGCCACCGACCGTTTGCATACTGAATCTTGAACGTGCGGTTGGTTTCCTGTGTTGGAGTCGGCGCGTATTCCCGTGTTTTAGCGGAAGCATGGAAGAGAGCGGTTCGTGCGCCGTTCTCGCCATGTTCAATACCATCGAATTCAAGATAGTCGTCGTAGATCCGCAACGGCTTACCAAAACCGCCTTTATCGTTTCCAACGACGGCATACACTCGTCCGCAGCCATACACATCGCGACCGCCACAGAGGTTGCGCTGTTCCCCGTCGCCGGTTATGACACGGTCTGCCTGTGACAGAGTAAAGAGCAGCACGAATGTATGATCGATGTTATTGGGAAGTATCATCCATGTCCCATTGTCCGTCCCACCAAGAGTGTACACCTGCGGTCGTGACGCAGGAAAACGTTCCCACTCTCCGCCCGGCTGCGTACGCTCGGCGATGGGCTGCCAGTTCGTGCACTCTTTTCCGATAAATTCTCCCTGTCTCCCGAATCGCATCTTGCTGCCATCATCGAATTCAACCATCTCATGCGGAGGATAATCCGTGCAATCCGGCACGATTTCCTCTGTGCAATTGTTTACACATTGATGATTCGCTGCCACCAAATTAAGATCGCAAACCTCATTCTCCTGTATGACGCGGTCGCCGCACTTTCCGGTCACGGTACTGCAATCGGCGTTGCAGTAATCACCGTCAACAGTATTATCGTCATCACATGTTTCGTCTGCAGCTATGATTCCATCACCGCAGAGCGGAACTTGCATCGGCAGTATGTCACCACCACCGTTTTCCCATTGTACAAGGGTGCATGCACCCTTTTCACACGGGCAATCATACTGCGCGCTGCGCATTTGCTGATCTTCGCAGTAGTATTCCAGCAACACAGTTCCTTGGTTCTCACAGGTATCGGGTTGCGCGATAGGATCGCTGAATTCTTGTCCGTTGTTCGGGGTTATCAATGTTAAAATACCGAATTGTGCGGGGACATTGCCTCCGTCGCTGTCCGAGCATGATGTACCGTCGAGCTGATTCGTACAATCCTGTGGACAGGTGCCTTGCCGGGCCGGAGGACCGAGACACTCGGGCGGCGCACCTGCGGGGCATCCTCCCGGGTCATGTGATTCTCCCTCTTCGCATACGTTATTGCCACATGCGCGCATTGTTGGGATCAGGAGTGTGCACGTATTCTCAGCAGCATTACAGGAATAACCGATACTGTTTTGACAGGCATTTGAACAGCCTTGCACATTATCGCAGGCTTCGTCGTCCTCTACGATACTATTGCCGCAGAAGCCGGGAGGTGCAGGCTTCCATTTGCAGTTATACGGACAGGTGTCGCCGTCCTTGGTATTTCCGTCGTCGCAATCCTCCGCAGGATGATTCACCGTGGTGCCCAGCCATTTAAGATGCGCATAGACTTGCTCTCCTTCAACATCGCCGTTTCCGCATTTATACACATCCTCCAATCCTTTACCGGTCTGAAAGATCAGCGGTGTGTCCGTCCAGGTGAGGTAGGTGTTCTTCGTTGGGCCGGGAAAAAATTTCTTCAGCGTATCCACACGACTAAGCATCTTCACACGCTGCTGCGCTGCCACAGATATTGCAAATTTCCTCTTGTCATACGAGAACGTCCAGAAGTTTGAGGTAGTATTGTCTTTCAGCTTCAAGCCATAGAGATCAAACGGTTGATCCGTATTGACATCGTAACGGTTGCTTTCGAACGGTAGGATCAAAATGCCTGATTGGCTCTGCTCAGCGGAAGATACGTTCTGCGGGAGTGAGACCAATTGACCGAGGAGCTTAGAAGCCGCTGCGCGTTGCCCCGATTGGGACATATATACGCTCGAAAGCATCAGCGCGCCAAGGAGCGAGCCCCCAATCAACAATCGTGTGCGCATAGCTGCATCTTGCATGTTGCTAAAGTGTGTCACATTCACGCCGCTCACACAATGCGTCGTGTTCTGAGCATGCATGGTCACGCAATCGGTACTGATACATTTTTGTAAAACTGCAACTCAACAAATTTCCGCTTTATAGAAACATTTTGTTACAATTTTCAGGATATGGCTGTGCGTGAATTCACTGGAATAAAATTTCTCGCGTTTGCGGGTCTTATCGGCGGTGCGTTGTGGCTGAGTGTGCAGCATGGAGAAGAGAAGAAATTATCAGCACTGTTCCCGGGGACATGCGGAGAAGTTTGTGATGCAAACGGCAATAATCTGCCTGGGAAAACATGCCCTTTTGAATGCAATGGAAAATGTCAAAGGAATGAAGATTGTGAAGCTCCGAATTCCAATGATGTATGCCGAAATAATCTCAGCGCATCCTATAACGCTTGCTCGAATCGTGCATGCATTAACATCCGCTGTGATAACCTCAATTGCGATGTAGTTTGTGGAGGTAAATGTGGAGCAGGGACTCGGTGCGGATACCATGGTGGCGCAACAGGTTTGGAAAGTATTTGCAGCTGTATACCAGACGGGCGATCTTCCTCGAGTTCTTCTTCAAGTTCTTCATCATCGGCTAATCATTGTGGAAACGGGATATGGGAACCATCTCTCGGGGAACAATGTGATGCAACTATCAACATATTCGGTGCTCTGGATTGGGCAGGCTGTTCTGGCTGCAGAACCGTTTGCCAAGCAGTGTTTCCAAAGCTTCCACTCACAAATAAAACCGTAGATCCAAACTCGTTGCTCGGTTCCGTGTTGCTTGCATCGCTTGGTGATCCTGCAGATATGACACTTGTTGAGTGCCAAGGCCAAGGTGGAGTTCCAGATCCCGCTTGGGTGAAAAAAGTGGGCGACAAACCGGAAGCATGCGGATGTCTGTGTCCGGATCCAAGGAAATGGTATACAGTGACGGTAGGAGGAAAACCAAAGATACCAGCGGAAATGATTTGCGCATGCCCCAAAGGAACGAAGAAAGAGATAAAAGAAGGTCCAGAAAAAAAAGAAGTGCTCTGTGTTCCAGATTACTGCCCTAAGGATTCGGACAAAATGGATACCGGTTTGCTTGCACAAGAATGTCGCAAGAATACCATCGAACTTCTCGATGGGCTTATTGATGACTGCAAAATAGATAAGGGTATTTTCCCCCCTATTACAGAAGAGAAAATGCGGAAAATAATGAGTTGCGTCACAGGTAAGACAGTGTCAACGACCTATACGATAGCAAAACTTCGTAACATGTATATCGAATCGCATGTTGCCGCTTGTATCTGTGGATGCAAATCAGGTAGTGCTGCCAAGGCTGTCGAAGATGAAGTATTGAAATGTGTAAAAGATAAACCTCCGGCTTGTACAACCGGAGATCCGGATTGTTGCCGTGCAGAATCTGTGAAAAAGTGTGTTAGCAAAGAAGACCCGGGTCCCGGACCCGGAAACGGAGGACAAAACGGAGGAGCATCGGGTGGGCCAATGGGAGGACTTGGCGGTGGACCTGGTACCAGCGGCGGAACATCCGGTGGGACAAACGGCGGCACGAACGGTGGGACAAATGGTGGTACCAATGGTGGAACATCCGGCGGCACCAATGGCGGGCAGGGCGGGGAGACGGGCATCGGCCCCGGCCCGAGCCCCGGCCCGGGTTCAAATCCATGCGAAGGTATTTGCCAGCGTATTAATTGTGCAGCCGGACAGACATGCGGTCCGATCGGGAATATCTGCGGATGCACCGGAGGCACGGGCGGCACATCGGGCGGCACATCGGGAGGAACTGGTGGCGGTAGTAGCGAGAGTAGAATATCGAAGAGGTCGGGTGCCAGCAGCACCGGAGTTCAATCGAGTACAGTAAGTCGCAGCAGCACCGGAGTTCAATCAAGTACAGTAAGTCGCAGCAGCACCGGAGTTCAATCAAGTATAGTAAGTCGCAGCAGTGCAGGAAGTGTTGCAAGCAATGCAAGTCGCAGCAGCAATACCGGTGACGGGACAGCGGTTTGCGGTGACGGTGCCGTTGATGCAGGGGAAGAGTGCGACCCGGGACTGCAATGTCTCAGTAAAACCTGCTTGATGAATCCAAATTTTGGGAATTGTAAAAGTGGAGCCTGCACAAAAAATTCCTGTAAGACTCTCGGAGGCACCTGTGTACCAAGTTTCAGTAATCCCGCATGCGGATCTGATTGTAAAAAGCCGCCGGTCTGTGGAGATGGTAAGAAGCATACGTATGAACAGTGCGATGATGGCAACACCGAGAATGGCGACGGATGCACTGCAGGTTGTACCTTAGAGCCCTGTCGTAAAGGAGATCCATGTCATACGGCATGTGCCGAGGGTGAATGTACACTCGTGAAGAACATCACCCCAAAGAGCCCGGTGGGAGTCTGTTGCGGCGGCAATATCCAACGACTCACCTCTTTGGATATTTGCGGATCAAGTTTGGAATATCCCAATAGCGAAGGCGGCCCGCCTACACAAGTCAGTTACCACTGCATTAAAACAAGAACGTGGGATCCTATTGCTAAAAAATATGTTGAAGAAGAGGTGGTATTTCAGCAAATTTGCACACCGGGTATCAAAAAAAATGACTGCCCCAACGATGCCGCATCCATACCGCTGCCGGCAGGAACAAAACGATGGACGGAAACAAAGGCGCCTGACATTAATGCCAATCAGTGCGATATCTCCGACCCCAAAGCCTGTGAAGACGTACCCTATCTGTGCACTGCGGAAAATTGCAAAATTGGTATCAGCAGTTGCGAATTTTTTGACACCGTACCCGCAGGTGCATCGTTTACCGCAGTTCCTCCGGCACGCTCCGGCAGATTCTTCGGATTCCTGTCGTTCCTTGGACAATTAATTGGTGGATTCACGCAGCAGTATGCGCAAACCGGTCCAATTCCTGATCCGAATGCCGGCGGCTGTTTTCAAACGAGAACGCTTGGATGTGCAAACAATGAATGTGCCATATCTGTACAGAGTTGCACAGGGTGTACCAAGCAACCGATCTGCGGCGATGAAGTACTCGACCTAGGCGAGGAGTGCGACAATGGAGCACTGAGGTCCGATAAACCCGGCAGTGCTTGCCGCTTGAATTGCACCAAGTCGAATGACTGTACCGGCATCAACTGCCCCACGGTCAAATGTGGCAACGGTATTCTTGAGCAGGGAGAAGATTGCGATGACGGCAATACCAATACCACGGACGGATGCTCCAATGCTTGCCGACTCGCCTTCTGCGGCGATGAAATAGTACAAACGGGAGAAACGTGCGATTACGGCATCACGTGCGGAGAAAAGCCATCGTGGAAAACAGGACCGGACGGCGATATTGTTTATCAGATGACCTGCCAGAATAACCAAAAAGGCGGCGGCCAGCCTAGTATCTGTTATACCAAGGATAAAGCGGAAGCGATCGCCGCAAACGACATCACGGAGTACTGCAAAGACTGTTTGATCAACGGCGATTGCGACAGCTCTCCCATCTACCAGCTGAAACAACGTTGTGAAGTAGCTTGCGCTCCAAGCATGATGACGGAGGGGCAAGTCGATCAGATGCACGTCGATGCGTCGGGACAAGCGGCTGTCTCACTCGGTCTTTGCACCCAGTGTCAATTCAGCGCGAGTCATACGGAATGCGACATGGAGTCCAAAACCTGCTCCATTGTCGATGGCACAGGAGTGAATCAGTGTCAGAGTTCCGACGACTGCAAGGGTAACACCGGATACGGCGTTTGTGCAGGCGATAATCAATGCGTGCAGAAATTCTTTCCTGTCGATGGCACAAGCGAATGCACGAGCAATGCCGATTGCGGTATGCATGCAGAGTGTAAAGTGTTTACGAACCCGTCGATCCCTTGGCCAGGGTACGCGTGTGAATTGGTTCTCGGCGAAGGACCCGACACCTGTGATTTGAATAAGGGATGTGCACCGGAAAGGACAGTCTGTAATTTTGGTTCGTTTACGTGCGAGACCGTTGCACAATCCGGAGCAAATGAGTGTACCGGGGACTTTGATTGCAGCTCGCATCTGGAGTGTGCAAACGAGCAGTGTGTGCGCAAGAGCGGATACCGTTCCGGACCGCCGGATTGTCAGTTTGATGATGATTGCGTCACGCACGGTGAATGTATTTTGGATCAAAAAGGAAGCAAGATCTGCGTGCAGATGACCGGCGAGGGAACGGAGGAATGCAGTAAAGATGACGACTGCAAGCGTTTTGTAAACCAATGCGACGGTACCGGAAAGTGCAAGCCTGTTGCGTTGCTGGAAAAGGCAGGCGGGAACCCTGCCGAAACCGGCACTGATACATGTGTCACCGATGAAAATTGTGTAATGATTACTGAGTGCGTTCCCTACAACAATACGTTGGATTGCATTCTGCGTTCAGGGAAACCCGGGGAAAAAAGCTCATGGCAATGCGATCCATTCGTACTCGGATGCAGCGCAAACAAACACACGGAGTGCGATGATGAAGCGTGTATAGAAGTGCTCGGCAGTGGTGCCAATGAATGCAATCCGGTTGTCGGGTGTTTACAGCATGCTGTCTGCGTCAATAGCGAATGCCATCTCGTCGATGGACCGGGAGAAAATCAATGTGATCCAAATGGAGAAGGTTGCGGGGTGCTCACGCATCTTGCGTGTGTGAATAACACCTGTGCGCAAGTTCCCGGTCCTGGCGGTAATGATTGCCAACTCGGTGTGCCATGCGGAACAAATGGCGGCGATTCCGGAGGCAGTGCTTCTTCCCGCAGATCCTCCGTCGGCCTGTCCAGTAAATCTTCCAGCAAGTCACTTTCCAGCAGTGCAGCCAGCAGCAAACTTTCCTCCTCGTCCAAATCAGCATCCTCTTCCAGTTCTCGAAGTTCCGTTCCCGGCCAAGAGCACACTGTGTGTAATAACCGCTTCCAGTGTGTGACGGTGGCGGGTCCGGGAAACGACGAATGTAAATTAGGTCTTGGCTGCAGCCAGCAACATCTGAAGTGTCTCAACGAAGCATGCACGCGTATCGATGAGCCCGGAGCCAATGAATGCAGCGGCGATATTCAATGCGACAAGCACACGGTCTGTCGAGGAAAGCAGTGCGTTGTCGTTGACGGTGCGGGGCAAAATGCATGTGATCCGCTGCTCGGCTGCGGCACGGATAAACATACCGTTTGCGAAGGTCAAAGCTGCGTGACCCGCGACGGCGAAGGATCAAACGGATGTAAGACGAACGCAGATTGCCCAAAACTAGGTTCTTCCTCTTCCTCATCATCCGGCGGCTTCTCTTCCACTATAGTCACCTGTACGACTGCGAAGGATTGCGGAGTTCCGCGGTGCGAAGCGCAGTGCGCCATTGTAAATGATCGTTGCCAGAAAAATTGCACGGTTCCCCGCTGCGAAAATTCTCGCTGCGTTTCGGATGAAACGCCATCCGTCTGTACCGATGATCAGTGTGTTGTTACCGAGGAGAAGTTCTGTTGTACCGACGGCAATATCTGCAGTGACCAAGTCACCTGTCCGTCACCGGGCACTCTGCAGGAATGCAGTTTGGATTGCGGATTTACGTCATCGAGCGCGTCGTCTTCCTCCTCGCGCATACCGTGCACAACACATGAAGATTGCGGAGATATTTCAGATTGCACGCTCTGCGACAAATTTAGTACAGGGTGCGCAAAAACCTGCCAGGTACCGTTCTGTAATACCGATAAATTCTGCAGTACCGGCGGCGCACGCATTGCCTGTGCGGCTACAGAGTGCACTTCCGCTGTTTGCTGCGATTCCACGGGCGCTTGCAACGCACAGTTGACCTGTCTCCACCCGCAGTCGCAAAGCGAGTGTCTTGCAAATTGCCCGATTCGCAGTTCTTCCTCTCGTAGTTCCTACAGTTCCGCAAGCTCCCGCAGCTCACGTCGCGGCGGTACAACCGGAGGAACGTCCGGCGGAACCTACGGCGGAGTAAACGGTGGTCTCGGTGGCGGTATCTCGGGAGCACTCGGTGGCTACGGCGGTGGAATCTCCGGCGTATTGGGCGGAGGCTACGGCGGCGGAATCTCCGGCCTTGGCGGCGGACTTGGAGGCGGGCTCGTTTCTGCGGCACCGCTCTGCGGCAATGGGGTACTGGATATGAACGAGGAATGCGACGACGGAAACCGCCGTGACAACGACGGCTGTTCCATCGAGTGTCTGCTGGAGGTCGGTATTTGTGGCGATGGCATTGTGCAAATATTGCTCGACGAGCAGTGCGAGCCGACGACACACGATCCGACGCTGCCCTACACATGCGAGCGTTGCAGATTCGTCTCGCCGACCTGCGGTGACGGCGTCGTTGATCCCGGTGAGCAGTGTGATATCGGAGCGCGCAATTCCGATCAGCCCAATGCCGCATGTCGCCAGGACTGTAGCGTACCGCGCTGCGGTGACAGTATTGTCGATGATGCGTTTGCTGAAGCTTGCGACGACGGCAATCGCATGAACGGCGACGGCTGCGATCGATATTGCCGTATTGGAAATGGTTCTGACGGTACGCAATATATTGCGGGGCTTCCGGTGTTCCCCGGTCTTCCGGGCGGAGAGTTTGCACAGGGCATCGGTTTCCCGCAGTATCCAAATTTCCAGCCGGTTCCGTATCAGCTTCCGCTTGCTCAGTTGCAGCCAATCACACAAGGGAACGGCCCCGTAGGAGATACCGGCCCAGCTGCCGTTGCCGTTATCGGAGCGGGTGCGGCTGCTGGTATAGGGTGGATGCGGCGGAGACGGAGGTAGGACTGAGTTCTTAGTTCTTAGTTCTTGGCTCCTCTTTCGTAACTAGGAACTCATATTTCCTTTATTCTGCTACACTCTCTCCATACTCGTACTTGCCATCGTCATTGCCGGTATCCTCCTCCTCTCGGGAATATTCTCCTTATCCGAGGCGTCGCTTCTCAGTCTCTCGGAAGCGGACGTCCATGCGATCGAGAAACGCAACACCATCGGCAGCCGCTTACTTTCCCGCATGCATCGGCAATTGAATCGATCCATCATTACCATTGTTGTCTGGAACAACGGCATCAATATCATCGGTTCGATTGTCGTTGGACAACTGTCGATTCGTCTTTTCGGCGATGCGTTGCTTGCGGTCATCACTACTGCGCTGACATTCGGCATCATTGTTTTTGCCGAAATCATCCCGAAAGCGTTGGGTATCCGGTACGCAGAGAGCATTGCGGTGTACGCTGCTCCGCTTCTCCTTGTATTGACGACGGTCATGTTTCCGGTGGTTGTGGCGCTTGAATGGCTGACAAATATTTTTCATCGCGGTGAACGAAAAATCGGTACGGAGGAACAGATCCGTTCGCTGGTGACGATCGGGCGTCGCAGGGGGCATATCGAGAGCGACGAGGGGCAGCTGATCCACCGCGCGTTCATCCTGAATGACAAGCGCGCCGGAGACATCATGACGCCTCTGAAAGACATCGTTGGTCTCGAAGAAGCCGATACCATCCGCGAAGCGGCAACAAAAGTGTTTAATCACACGTTCTCACGGTATCCCGTCTTCGGTGCTTCCATTCATGAACTTGTGGGCATTGCCATGAGTCACGATATTCTCGAAGCGCTCGCACAGGGCAAGGACACGCAGAAAATCAACACGATCCTGCGCGAAGGATTGGTCGTGAAATCCGCTCTGCGCAGCGACCGGCTCATTACACTCTTTCGCGACAAGCACATTCATCTGGCGATTGTCCAAAGTGACGGCCACACGGTGGGACTCGTGACGCTGGAGGATGTTTTAGAGGAGCTTGTTGGAGAGATTGAAGATGAAACAGACGTGGAAAATGAATAAAGGATAAAGGATAGTGGATAACTGGTAAAGGATAACTGGTAAAGGATAATGGATAGTGGATAATGGATAACGATTCTCTATCCACTATTCTTTATCCACTCTTTTTTTATCCAGACAATGGTTTTACGGCTAAGCCGCTTGCTGCTCGATGACGGTTCGCGCTTCAGTCAGTGCTGCTTCCCAACTTTCTCTCTGCGTAAATACCGTCTCCAAATTAAGTATTTTTATACTGCCCTCCACGGCAGCACTGGAGTCAACCAAGACGAGGAGTTTCCCCAACTCATTAGCAAGCCTCTGCACTGTCAGTAGTAAATTCATTGCGGAAGATGATGCGAATGTAATGACAGACAGATCGACAAGTAGAGCGCGATACGAACAAAGCAGTTGTTTCAATTCTTGCGCTACTATTCGTTCATACGTCACATCCACCAAACGAGGATTCAACGGTTGGACGGCAACGATACCGGCAGTTGTATCTGCTTCAGGAATGTTGATACTTGTGAAATACGTAAGATCAGGTGCCATAGCATAAAGGATAAGGGATGAATGATAACGAATAACGGGTAACAGGTAAAGGATAACGGGTAAAGGATAGTGGATAGTGGATAACGGAAAACAATTCTTTATCCACTCCTCTTTATCCACTATCCACTTTGCTTTATCCACTCCTCTTTATCCACTATCCACTAATCTTTATCCTTTTCGCTTTTCCACTACGTGAAGCAGCTTCTTCCGAAACTGCTCCACAGAAACCTGCCGTGCATGCTCTCGTATCCGCACAGGATCAAAACTCATCGTCTGAAACCGCAACATCGCGTCGAACACGGCATCGACGGTCTGCTCTTGGAAGAACATGCCGGTTTCCCCTTCAACTACGGTATCCAGTGCTCCACCCTTGCCGTAGGCAATGACCGGCGTGCCGCACGCCTGCGCTTCCAGCGCCACGACGCCGGCATCCTCGAATGCCGCAAACAATAATGCCTTTGCGTTTCCATAGAGCGCGGGGAGGTCTTGCTCATCAACAAAACCAAGCATCGTAACCGTCGGGCCTGCAAGGGCTTTCAGGCGGGCGAAATCCTTGCCTGCTCCGGCGATTTTCAGCGGGAGCCGCAGGCGGTTACAGGCTTCGATCAAAAGATCGTAACGCTTGTACGGAACCAGGCGGCCGATAGCAAGGAAATAATCACCCTCTCCCCGCCCTTCGGGCACCCCTCTCCCCTGCGGTGGAGAGGGGACGGTTGAGAGGGGGTATTGGAAGAAAACATCACTCACCGGCGGATGGATCACCATGGATTCCCTGTTATAGATGCGCTTGATGCGCTCCTGTGTGGTCGTTGAATTGGCGATGAAGGTATCGACGCGCTTGGCAGTTGTCAGATCCCATCGACGAATATCCTTCAGTTTGTCTCTGATCATACGGCGAAGAAACTGCGGAACATGAAAATCCTCCAGATACTCCTCCTGCATTTCCCACGCGTAGCGCATGGGCGTGTGGCAGTAGCAGATATGCCGCGCGTTGCCGGGTGGAATGATTCCCTTCCCTACCGCATGCGATGAACTGACGATCACGTCGTACCCCCGCAGATCGATGGATTCGATGGCAGCGGGCATGTGCGAGAGCAGCCATTGGTGGTTGCCGGTGAGTGCGTACCACTTTTGCAGCGCTGTCGTTCGGATATCGGCATTTTGCAGCGGTCCGAGCGCACTGCGTTTCGCGACCGTCGTAAAGATCGGTGCATCGGGCCAGAGTGCGTGCATCTGCGCAATCACATGTTCGGCACCTGCGTAGACAGGAAGCCAGTCGGCGACAATGGCGAGGTTCATAGAATCTATTGTGCCACAAACAGTGCCGACTTTTCCGACTTTTCAAACCTTCCAGTAAGATACCTTGGTGCCCGTCCGTCGTCCCACCCGGCTCCCTAAAAAGTACGCTCGGCCGGTATCGCCCCGCACGAGACGGTTTGTGCGACGCCATATGTCTCCGCCGAAGCGCCGAAACAAGGAGCGTTTCCGCAGAACCACTAGGCGCATGGAAGTTTTTTTCCAGGGATTTAAAGATTCCGCCCTGCGCTGGACACTCGTCATCGCTTTGCTGACAGGTATCGGCACGTTCGGTTTTCTGCTTTTCTCTCCCATTATCCACGTGCGCGAAGTGCAGGTAACCCGTCTCTCCCCGCGTCTGGATATTCAGGAAGTGCAGGAGGCACTGCGTCCGATCTTTAACAAGCACCTGTTCTTCCTCTCATCGTTCGAAGTCTCCAATCTGTTGCAAGAAGGCATTCCCGATTTGAGCACCGTCGAGGTCGACAAGATCTATCCCAGCACGCTGCACGTCTCTATCGACTTACATCCGCTCGCAGCGCGTCTGAATATCGTCAATCCCGATGATGAGAGCGGCGCGCGTTCCGGAACGGGGATCCATCTCGATTTTATGACGGAGCAGGGGATTTATATCGAAACAAGCAGTGCACGCGATACGCAGACCCTACCGGAGTTCACAATCGTTGACTGGGGCGTACGGCCGGATCATGGCTCGACACTCATCAGCCCGGCATTTCTGGAGCGCATGAATGCGGCAGAAGTGACACTGCTGCGTCAGTTTGGACAGGAAGTAACACGCCGCACGGTGTACCTGCGCGCGCAGGAGTATCACTTGCAGGTCGGTACTATCGAACTGTGGTTTGATTTTGTGACGCCGCTCGACGAGCAGATGCTGCGCTATAAAACGTTTCTGAGTACGACAGATATAAAAGACGTACGTCAATACATCGACCTCCGCGTACGAGGGAGAGTGACATTCCTGTAAGTGCAAGTAAAATTACTTGACCCCGTCCCGGTTCCTTCCCCATGAAATCGTCGCTTCTCCTTCAATGTCACGTCTCTTTTCGCTATACTTTCTATAATGTATCGATCGCTGCTTTCAGCGCTTCTCCTAGGCTTGTTCCCGTCGTACGGGGGCGTATCTCCGGATGCCGTCGCTTTGCAGCGCGTCGACGTCGCTCCACCAAGCCAGGAAATACACATCGAAGGAAGGCTTTCGGCTTCGGGAGTGGTGATCTACGATCTCCAAAGCGGGCAGAAGGTATACGGTTTCGACACCCGCGTACAGCGGCCTATGGCCAGTCTTACGAAACTGATGACAGCCCTGCTCATCGTGGAGCATCATGCATTGGATGAAATCGTCACCATACCAAAGCAGGCAGCGGATATTGCAGGAAACAAGGCGTATCTGTCTCCGGGGCAGCATTTTACCGTCGGCGATCTGCTCTCTGCGTTGCTGATCAATTCTGCAAATGACGCAGCGGTGACGCTTGCGGTGTACCACAGCGGTTCCATTCCGGCATTCGCCATGGAGATGAATGCCCGTGCGCTGCAACTTGGCATGACAGGAACGTCGTTTAGAAATCCAAGCGGACTCGACGATCCCGCTCACTGGTCCACACCTCAAGATATCGCGGGCTTAACGATGTTTGCGTTACGCGATCCGGAAATTGCAAGCCGGCTCTCGAGTGCAGGCAGGCAGATCTCCAGTCAAGAAGGAGAAACGATTCGTCTCTATCATACGCACGCGATGATGCATGAATCGACCTCAGTCGCAGGCGGAAAAACCGGCACAACGACCGAGGCGGGGCAATGCCTGATGTCTCTCGTCAAGGAAGGGGAACAGCAGTACGTCGTCGTCCTGCTGGACTCCAATCAACGCTATAAGGATATGCTGATGATTCTGGATGCTCTCGGGAGCAAGTCGGCATCGGTAGCGGTACGGGATCGGTAGTCAGTGATTAGTGATTAGTTACTAGTGACTAGTCTCTAGTAATGAGTCAATAGTCTTACAGCATTCCAATCACCAATCACTAATCACTAATCACTAATCACTAATCACTAATCCTCATACCCATCGTGTAAAATTCAAACAATAGCATCATGACTTCTGACTCTTCCATTCATCGCTGGATTAGCAGGCGGGTACGTCTAGCGTGTGTTGTCGCTTTTGTCGTATCAACGGTGCTTCCGCCGTATGTTTCGAAAGCTGCACTCGTGCCGCAGAACGCCGATCTGCCTGAGGAAGAGTTTCTCTTGGCAGAGGACGGTTTCATAAAAAAAACATCCCCACTGACCCGTCAGGGAGCGCGGCGTGCGTACGCCAAGGGTACCATTCATATTGTCAAAGACGGCGACAGTCTTGAGCGACTGTCGCGTTGGTATCCCGTTTCGGTGGAAACCATCCGCTGGGCGAACCATTTGCAACCGGGAGAGTCCATAAAACCGGGGCAAGAGTTGCTCATTCTCCCCGTAGAGGGTGTGCTGCATACCGTATCGCGCGGCCAGACGCTCTCGCGTATCGCGCAGCTCTACGATGTTGATATCAACGCTATCTTGCAACAGAACGAACTGAAGAACGAGTTCATTATGGCGGGGCAGCAGCTGATCATCCCGGGTGGCAAGCCGATCATCGAAAAGCAGACCGAAATCGCCACGGTCGATCAGCAGCCGAGCGGCAAGCCAACGATTAAACCGCCGGAAAAACCGGGAACACCCCCCGTGCAGCAGCCGAAAACGCCGCCTGCGGAGCCGTTTACAACGACTCCGACTGCGGGCGTGCTGCAGAAACCCTGCGCCGCTTCGTGTTACTACACGCAGTACTTCAGCGCCAATCACTTCGCCATCGACATGCAGGAGAAGACCGATGGCGTCATCGGCGGTCCGATCTTTGCAGCGGAAGACGGCGTTGTTATTCGTTCCGTGAATGGTTGGAACGGCGGGTACGGCAACGTGATCGAAATCGATCATGGCAACGGGCTTGTTTCGCTGTACGGTCACAACAAAGATCTCTACGTCAAAGTCGGTGATCACGTGAAGCGCGGGCAGACAATCTCATCGATGGGCAATACCGGCCTCGTCCACGGCGCAACGGGTATCCATGTGCACTTTGAAGTGCGCATGAACGGCGACAAAAAGAATCCGATGTTGTATTTGGAGTAGCATCATTATAACTCACTTGTCCCCCACTGCCGGAACACGTAGCATATTCTCCAATGAATACTATTGTGCATCTCTCGACCGGAGCGACGTACTTGCTGCTTCTTGCTTTCGGGTTATTCATGCTGCTCGCCACGTATTTCTTCGCGTGGTGGCAGAAGTCTGCATCTACCGCTGAAAATTTCCTCATTGCCGATCGTAAAGTGAATTGGTTCCTTGGAGGTTCGAGTATAGCCGCCTCGTGGATATGGGCGCCCGCGGTGTTTGTCTCAACACTCTTTGCGTACCAGTACGGATTAGCGGGACTCTTCTGGTTTACGGCGCCGAACATGGCCGCGCTTGCCATCTTCGCGATTCTCGCTCCTCGTATCCGGCAGAAGATGCCCTACGGCTACACGCTTCCCCAGTGGATTCGCCACTCGTTAGGCGATGAAAAAGTACATAAGCTGTACCTCTATCCATTTTTCTTCTACCAATTAATGTCGATCACCGTGCAGCTCTATGCTGGGGGCAACCTTCTCGCACTCGTGCTTGGCATCCCCGTCTATCAGGCGACGGCCGTCGTGACGATCGCGATACTCGGCGCTATTCCACTCATCTATACGCTTGTTTCGGGGTTTGAATCTGCCATTATTACAGACTTTCTGCAGCTGGCACTCATCTTTGTGGCACTCATTGTTCTCATTCCGTGGAGCGTCAGTATTGCGGGGATCGATAGTATCCGCGCAGGACTCGCGGGCATTTCGGGCAGCGCGAACATCTTGAATCCCAAAATTGCCTTCTCGCTCGGCATAGTCACTTCCATCGGGCTCATCGCCGGCTCCGTGTCCGATCAGCAGTACTGGCAGAGGGCATTTGCCATCAAAGAAGGACATCTTCGTAGAGCATTTATCTTCGGGGCTCTTGCATTCGGTCTCGTGCCGATCCTCCTCGGCTTCCTTGGTTTCATCGGTGCGGACCCTAGCTTTGCGGCTGTAGTTCCGGAGGGAGTGGATACCTCGCTCATCGGAGTTGTGGTCGTAAGCCGATTACTGCCGGTCTGGACAGTATTCTTCTTCGTTATCATGCTTCTCTGTGCACTCAGCTCCACGTTGGATTCGGGTATGAACGCGGCAGCGAGCCTCTGGACGACCGATGTGATGAAGTACACGGATGAAGAAAAATCGCTGATGCTCAGAAGCGAGAAGGGCGACGTGCTCTCGGACAAAGAGAAGCTCACAAAACACCTCTTGGATCTTCGTCGTCTCAGTGCAGCGCGCAACACCATGATCTGGCTGACTATCGCAGGGTTCCTCGTCGCGTTGGCTGTGATTTATATCCCCGGCTTCAAGCTTCAGCAATTGTGGTGGGTCTTCAATACGGTTGCCGCGTGTGTAATGGTGCCGACGATTCTCAGTCTGTACTGGGAGAGGCTTAACCCAAAAGGAGTGTTTTGGGGGGTGCTCGTCGCTTTCTTTGTCGGGCTCCCGCTTTTCATTTACAGCAATATCATCGACAAGCCGGTGTGGATCGTTTTAAGCGCCCTGTTCGTTGTGGGAGTCACCCTTGTGTTCTGCCTTGCTTTCCCAAAACCACTGAAGGTTGCCGCCTCTATGTAATACCGACTCGCATTTTCTAACTGTCCGCTACTAATTCCAGATCATACCAAGTATAGCCCTTGAGTAACCATTGGCGATACACTTCGACGAGTGCCGGTTCAATTTGATCATAGAAGAGTTGTATCACATCGTGATCTGCACGTTGTACAATCGCTTCTGTGAGCTTGGCGACGAGATCGGGGATATCTTTTCCTACCTCTTTGTTCGCTTCTTTAATACATTCCAGCAATGCGTATCTTGCATCCAGTAGTGTTTGATCCAGTAGCTGATTACTGAATCCTTGTTTTGCTACATATGCATCTGCTGTCTCATCCAATGCACAAGCTCCCCGACTCTTCAGTACTTCTCGCTGTACAACACGAATAGTCTGCTGTGGTCCTACCTCCAAGACTCTTCGAAATCCATTGCGTATGACCGAGGATAAGGTCGTAAAAGCTTGTTCTACGATGGTCCTATCGCACTGTTCAAAGAATGCCTGTCGATCTGAAATGTCATCAGTCATAAAGTTGATGATAATAGAGCATTTTTAAGTATGATGCCAAAATCTGAAAAGAATGACTGGGAAATACGCACGGTGCTAGTATCATTCCAGCATGAAATCTCCGGATGTAAACGACTTTGCTCCTGAGTCAGTCCTCATCACAGATGGTGGCCCTGCCCGTAGGATTATGAAATGCGTCACTCCTGTGGCAAATGGCAGAGACGGAAAATTTAGAGCGGCAGACTCGGCAAGTTTTTTAACTTCGAATCGTTTGTCGATCAATATTTCGGTGTCGAGTGGTTGTGTTGGAAAGTGTGCACTTGTGTGCCCAAGTGGACTGCCTAATACATTCCAAGGACCAATGTTCAATGCGGATGAAATGGTACGACAAGTGGATGCTCACCTTCGTCTGCGTGGTGATCGGTGCAACGGTAGAATGATAGACGTTGGCACGTTTGCCGACGGAGATGCCGGGAGTAACGAAGATGCAGTGCTTGAAGCCGCGCAGGTAGTTTTACTGCGCGATGATAGGATCGATCATATTGGTGTTTCCACCATCGGCGTGAGAGCTAATACATTTTTCCCTAAATTTATTAAGACAGCTCAGAGATTTAAACCAGGTCGCTGCCGATTTCACTACAGTTACTACGGCCCGGATGCGCACGATGGGCTCATTCCACCTCCTGCGCCTCCTATTGACGCGGTTTTTGAGGATCTGGCGGGTGTCGGGCGGCAGTCAGGATTTCCTGTTACTCTCAACATTCCGATGATAGCCGGTTATACAGATACCGATGGCAATATGCAAAGAACCGCAGAGCAAGTCTCCAAATATTCAAATGCATTTCGGGTAAAACTATCGACGTTTAACACAGATGGAAGCGACGGTGGAAGCAATGCATTGCAACCGTCTTCTCTGGAAAGCATTGTTGCATGCGCACAATATCTTCGGGCACAAGGATTGCTTGTGAAAATATTTTTTGCAGATATACAGGATGACGGAACGCATGTCGAAGCGGGATGCGGGAGACTCAATATTAAAACGAGACACACAACACTGAACGCATTGGAAAACAAATAAAGGATGCCTTCTTACCAGCCTGGTTCGCCAAGTTTTGCTTCTACTCCTGTTGGACTTTTGATATTCCCACCGAGATCGCCTTAGCGACGATCATCATCATAGAATCCTGTTTCATCTTCGTATTCTTGCATTGCTCTTGCCGCTTCTTGCTTTACTCTCCATTCCTCCCAAGCAATTCCGTCCGCCAACTCACGTTGCGCAACCGCTCTATTGTCTGCTTCAATTTCTTGCCATCCTTCTTCACCGTAAGGAACTACTTGATACTCTAATGTGCGATCAGGATTATTAACTTGATCCATACAAAATGTGTGAGGAGATGGAATCTATCCTGAAGTTGTTAACTTATCTTGTCAAGATGGCGGGAACGTGTTGTTTGTCTACCGCACACTAGATTTACGCTTTACCACGACTTTCGATAATTCTGCTGTAATCTTCGAAGAGAGAATCTGCAGGCCATACGTTTGTGGGTACCTCAAAGCGACTTGGCTGCAGTATTATCCGGTGCGCGTCCGCGAGAGTATTTCCTGTGTACGCAACGACAATGTCATAGGGAAATGGGGGTAAACGGGGATGTTTCCTATGTGCGGTACGTGCCGCCTCTCCTAGCTGCGCACCGAGAGCACTCCTATCGTTTTGCCAATGCGCGATAATCTCCACAATGGTTTCTCTGTCGTACGGCATCAATTCAAAAAACTGTGCGCGTAATGTATCAATATTGAGAACGCACCGATCTTGTGTTGCCGCCGCACCAAAAAACTGCTGCAAGCTTGCAACGAATGGCTCCGGTTCAACGGGGAAATTGCGTTGCATGGTTTACCAGCATATCACAAAGTGGCTTGCGGGGCGTACTGAACGCTGTTTGAACAATGAGCCCAAATATGGAGTATTGACATATTTATAATTTAGTTTAAATTAAATTACTATGCATCAGTACAAAATTGCCAGTATCGAAATTCATCCACTCGAAGAAGGATTAAACGAGCAAGAGCTACTCTCTGGACTCATGAAGCGCTACGGAATGTGGCAATTGTTTAAGGGGTACAATGCATACGATCTTGATAAACAGCCTTCAGTTATCGTTACCGATCTTGGCACCACTATTCGCGTACAGGTGTTTAATACTTGCGATGAGAGAGATCCGACTGTTTACGAAGGTGAAGCTGAGCGAGAAGACGGAAGCTTTACGGTCATCCAAGATAATTGGATTCACGTTCTGCATACGGCGTAATAGATTGTGGTGTTAGTCGTATACTCATGTACTTATGAAAAGCATTCTCATCATTGATGCGAACAAACCACGCCTGTACGTATCGGAACAGTGCTTGGGATCAGCATTTCCGGAGGCTGACATTAGCATGTTTCACTTGGAAAAACATACGAGAGAAACTGTGATCCAAGTAGTGAAAGAACGGTGTCAAGCGATGCGTCATGACAGAGTATTCCCTTTAATTATGAGCAATATTCATGGCTTTAAGGCAGGTGTGATCAACGATGCGCTCCAGGCCACCAGCCATCAGATGCATGGAATATTGGCTACATGCTGGACGCCGAAACTTATCGCCGAGGAACAGGAAGCTCGCAAATGGCGCTATCGTTGGGCGCGTTTCAGGACGCAGGTGACACATTTACAGTGTCCAAATTTATTTCGATACACACACATGGGGTATGCAGATCTTCTCAGAGATCACCTGCGCGCTCTCCCGAGTAGCAATCCGTATCATCACGATAATACAGTGAGAAAATGCTAACGAAGCCATTTCCAATATTGCTCTTTGTTGGGCCCTTCGATTCGCTGCGCTCACTCAGGGGCATTCGTCTCGTCAAACACTTGGCCGGAGTCCGCCGGAGGCGGACGAGGACCACCCTTCGACAAGCTCAGGGTTGTTCGACTCCTACATCAAAACTCCGTTCAAGATTTGCGAAGGACTGTGAGCGAACGAAGTGAGTCGAACAGTGAGCAAGGCCCGGAGGGCCGAGTCGAATGGCGGGACGCTCTGAATGCGGTTCGAAAGTATAGGCGTGGCATCCAAAAATTTCATCAGACGTAGTGATCAGCCCGGTTCAAATACCAATGAGGCGATATATCGTTGCAGCGCACGCATATCGCTACGATCAACTCGAATTTCAAAGATGTTGAAACCAACCATTAGCAGATACGTATGAATTTTCTGTGTGCCGTTCATATCGGCAAGCTCACTGTCATATTCGTAACCAGCAAGGCCATTTACCATATAAGGCGGAGGCGTCACAGGAGGTGATCGGTGTTCAATAAATCCTTCCGGACTTTCATGCTCGTAAACCTGAATATCAAATCCATGGAAAATTCTGTAGTGATCATCGTATGGTGCTGTTGGATCATAAAAATTTAGATACGCATCTGCGGCATACACTTCATCATTTCGGCCTCCCGGTTTCGATTCCTCAACTTTCCAGCCTGTTGGATACAGAATAGAAAATTTCATGTCGGTTGTGTTTTTGTATTCTGGCAGGTCCTCACTCATCATCTTTATTCGAGGTGAACGAAATACAAAGTACGACCGCACGGTTTTATCTAAAATGGGATAGACGTAGTTCGTGGGTATAAGAGCCTGTACCAGTGTTATGACCAGACAAATGACGAACAATCGGTATCCTACTATCTTGTTTTTAAGGATCTTGCCGAGCGCGTCGAGCAAGAGAATGAATGTGAGTGGAGCAACAACTAATTCTATGATTTGTGTTAGAGGAATAGCACAACTAGGACCACCATTGAAACAACCATCACGGAAACCAAGCGCTAAAAGAATTGCGAGACCAATGACATAGAGAACGATGAGTACACAGGCTGTCAGTAAAAAAACGACGAAAAAGCGAATAACACCCGGGAGCCCCATGAAACGACGGATTACATCATCAATCCTGCGAGTATGCATAACAAAAGTATAGAGGATTGCCAGCGAAAGAAGAATCACAAGGTTTTTTTGTTGATGATGGCGGGGCTGACCACTTCGCCTTCGGCAAAGTCAGCTCTTCACAACTAGCGCTTCTCCACAAAACTCCCTCTTAGTTCTGATTGAAATAACTACAGATGCTTTTTAATTCTTGACATAAGCGCTCCCCAAGAGGAGCCACTCATTTTAACCATTGCCTCTCTATCACGAGCAGCCTTTTCTGTGATGTATGCTTCGTAGTAGACAAGGCGCAATGGATGATACGGACGCGTTGAATTAACTTCTTGCATCTGATGTTGGCGAAATCTTCTACGCAAGTCATTTGTTGATCCCTTATAGAACCAATTTGGATTCTTACAGCTTTGAAGAACGTAAAAGTACCACATGACCTAATAGTGCATCGAGAAATCTATTTATGCTTTACAGTACAACGATTAAAGTTTGTGAATAATGATATTTCGTCTTGTGCAAGCGATAAAAGGCGTTCTATGGATGAATGGAACATCTTTTCTTCTGACACCAAAAACCGAACGCTTACTCAGCCTAGAAGGAATGTGGCGTGCCACGCCTCACATGTGAGGCGTGGCGGGGCTGACGGGACTTGAACCCGCGACCTTCCGCGTGACAGGCGGACGCTCTAACCAGCTGAGCTACAGCCCCACAAGGGGTAATGACATACTACTATGGAATGATCGTAGCCTCTTAAGCGAGGCTGGAAGCTGCCTGCCCGCCGGAGTCCCGCGGATGCGGGACGAAGGAGGGAGCTACAGCCCCACAAGGGGGAAACACAGGGACGCTCGAAAGCAGCGTCACAGGCCTTTTCCGAAGGAACTACAGAAACGGTACCAGCAAGGAGAGGGTGCAACAAGAATAATTATCGCCAAATCGGGCTGCTATGGCTTCTTTGTATCATAATGCTCTGCCCGCTCCCATGCGAGTTCAAAGATGCTGCGCAGCGCTTGCGCGAGCTCTTTGTTGTACATCTTCATACCCATGGGTTGTTTACCCTTCGTCGTAAACATGGCGATCATATCGCCGATGATGTTGATTTCGCTGTCGCCGGGGAATTCCTTCTTCGGCACAAGCCGCGTCTCGCGCAGTTCTGTCGCATCGCGCTTTTTGTAGGCGATTGCTTCGGGTTTATCAGGCTGAATGCTGCGGACGCGCATGCCTTTCTTCACACGTATTTTGGTGTAGTCCTGCCAGTCGTTGCCGCTGAGTTCTGTGTGGAACGTGTTTAACCCAAAACAGAGCTGTTCTTTTTCTTTTTCATCGAGCGTCTCGTTGATCAGTCCCGTTACGGCATCCAGCCCTTCGAAGTATTTGATCTTCCCACGGATCTCCAGTTTCGGCATTTTGCCCTGCTCGCGCAGTTCTTTGAATTCTTGATGCAGACTCTCCGCATTTTCCTTCAAGCGTTTCATCTGGTGCACCCGCTGCTCGCACACATAGACGATGTCTTCGGGCTCCACCGCGTCAAAGTGCATCGTGCCGTTCTTCTCGAACGTCGAAATCAGTTCCTGCTTTTCGAGGGATTCGATGACGGGGTACACCGTCGCCCGTTTGATATCGAGACGCTTGGCGATCACGCTCGCGATCGATTCGCCGTGCGTGAGCAGGTAGAGGTATACTTTTGTCTCGTTATCCGACAGGCCGAGGTTCCGGAGGAAATTCTCGATCAACATGGGGAGAAGCGTAGCAAATCGGGGTCAAATGAGAAACAAGATCATGACTACAGTCGGAGGCTTCTTTGTTGTCATCATCCGACAGCAACCTGCTGTCTGATACGGACAACGGAAAATGAAATGACAAATTCTTAAGCTTATCGTCTTATAGAGTGGGAATTCCTACTTTGACTCTATGGCCGATTTTGTACATCTGTCAAATGGGGGTGCAAGGTGTCGGAGCAATTTACTATCTTTTTTATTCATATCATCATGTCAATCAGTTCCAATGATCAATACAGGCGAAATGCAGCAAGCTTCACTCGTGAACGTAATCCCGTTCCTATCTTTAACGCGGCGAAGTACGACATAGGAAGTGCCAGACAAGAAACGAGGACAAAAATAGAAAACTACCTCGTGCACGATATTGTAGATCTGCCTCCGCAACTTGGTCGTCGCTATAGCGGCGTTGTTCTGACGGAGAATCAGTTACGGTCCGGAATGAAGACGGGAGATACTGCCCCCTCATGGAGCAGGTTTCTGGATCAACATGGAATAGCGACAATTGCACATCACAGCAGTCAGCCTAATGAGTGCCGTTCAAAGGGTTGGTATCGTGAAATGGTCAAGCAAGGAGCTTGGGCAGTGGAAGCAAGAAGGGAACTGAAGATGGAATACCTGCCAAAGCAGATAACTCACATATGGAGTCTGCGTAATGATTTAAGAATATCCGTTATGGAACTTGTTGATATTGCCAAGGAAAGTCAAAACGCAGGTCTTATGCCAATTGTTGGTCCTATCATTCGCCGTAAGGGATTTTTTAGTGCAGGCGATTGTGCAAAAGCGACATCAAGTCTCCTTTTTCACTTTATGAGGTTGTTGAGAGAAAATAATGTCGATGTGAGTGCTATGGCTTTGCAGATTGGCATGGCTGCTCATGGTACTGAGAACGAAGCAAGACTAGATCCACGGCGTGTTGGCGAACTCACCTTAGAGGCTCTGGCAAATGGAAAGACCGAGGGGGTACCAGTACGATGTGTTGTCGACGATGACTACAATGACGCACATGTCGCACTGAGCAATAATACAGACGCAGCCGGCGTCTTTCGGTTGTTTGGTTACAGTAAAGGCGATTTGATTTTACGCGCTCACAAGACACACGATGCATGAACTGGATATTACAGAAAAGGCACTCTCCTGCTGTCTTGCAGACAAGGCGATGGAGCATTACGCCAGAGTAACACCATGGGGAGCGCGCAGCAGGTGCTCTGCAGATTATCGTTACACGGTTCGTGTCAGCTTCGGCGGACATTGCCATTTGTGGATGTATGAAAGTACAAGAGAACGTGTGCCTTTGATGTATTTTGTGTTTAACAGGAAGATCGGAGCACTCACCACCAATGGGTCGCACGAGGCACTGATAACTATGCTCAATGAAGACCAGATTTTTTGCATGGAAGAGGCACATCAGGAGCTTTTAACAGCCAGCATGCTTACCGACTTATCAATGTAAATCTATGTCTATTCTTCATCACTTATCACTGGCAGGGGGGTGTAATGGTTATTTGAATAATTACTATAGTAAAATACTATTTACAATTGTCAATTTATTCACTATAATAAATCCTAGGTAGAATTCTTTCCTTTTCCCTAAAATTGTCATGCCTAATGAGTCCAATCAAACTCCAGAAATAGCAACGCATCCAAAGCCAGAAAATCACTGCCCCGCGGTGAAGGCTTCTGAGAAAAAGTATGCGCAGGCTTTAGCTATTCTTGATGGCAGAACTCGTAAGCCGATGCCATTGCATACTGTGGATGTTGTTGCGAACCCACTTGATCTGAATAGTTTGCGCTACAGAGAAATTGAATACAGTGATAAAACGGGAAAACCAAAGCGCATGCTGACTCCGGATAACGTCAGTGCTCTTATTGCGCGTATTAATGATCCTGAATTTATTGCAAAGGTAGTCTCAGGCAATAAACCTTTTGTTCTTGGAATAGCGACTGGAGGAACGATTTGCATGAGCAAAAATACTGAAGGAAGACTGGAAGCAGATCCGGATACGAGTTTCCAGAACATTGTTAACAGGGCGAGTACGAGTATTGCGAATGATTACATCGTAGAGGGGCTTGATGCATATTCCATGGATAGTTCGGAATTAACAATTAATGATGAAGGAGACATGGTGATCGCAATGAATGTCATTTATGACCAAATGGATGACAGACTCAAGGAGCACTTTGCCGGATTCCTCATTACACACGGTACAGATACCATGCCGAACTCAGGAGCGCATATGATTGCAATGCAAGGAGCAAATATGCAATACAACGTTGTCCATACCGGTGCACAAAAACCCATTGGACAGCGTAATAACGATGCAGAGAAAAATGTTCAAGATTCGCTGTTAATGCTTGATATGTTGAAGCGTCACGGTTGCGCTGAAGCTGTCACTGTCATGGGACGCGTAGCGAACTTAACGTCTGGTATCACAAAGGTGGATGACACTGCAGATGAAGCAATGTATGCCTATATGCATGAACAAGTTATTAATTTCTCCCATGGAGTAGATCCTGATGCTGATCCATTGCCAAACTGGCTGAGGAAGAAAAACAGAAATGCTCCGGCAGATGTTGTCGTGTATCGAGGACCGGATCGTACGGCAGAAACAAGGGCAAAAATGCAAACTGATGATATCGGGTTACGTGCTGCTATTCGTCATGGTAGAGAGCTTGCGCATTTTGTCATTTCATATGGAGCAGGAACATTTGATCCAAGGATTGCAGATATTATTGGTGATGAGATAGCAAAAAAAGGAATCCCGTTGTTTGCATTTGGACCGGCGCATAATGTCCCCATGATTGGGAAATATGCCGCAGGACCTTTGGAAAATGCAGGGGCAACGCCAGTAGGGATGACCAAGGAGATGGGTGCAGCAAGAGTGATGCGCGCGGCTGCTCAGCACTATCGTGAGAGTGATGTTCAGAAGGATGGTTCCATGCCAAAGCATGTTAGCGATCTGATTCGAAGTGAACTCGTGAGAAACCTTGCCGGTGAAATTCCTCAAAAAGGGATTAACCAAAGAGAAACCGGAAAACGGGACAAATAGTGCAAGAATTTCCACTCCACCGATTTCTTATACCCGCCTTCATCCCGCTTTTGCGGGACTACGGACAGACAGACGCATCTATAATAATGGTTTTTTCACATGCCACTCCGTTGCTTTCTCGTACGCATGTGCCGCGCGCAGCACGGTTTCTTCCCCCCATTGCTGCCCCGTAAGCTGCAGCCCGATCGGTAACCCCTTTTGTGTAAATCCACACGGTACCGAAAGGCATGGGATTCCCGCCATCGGCTGTGCGTCGAGGAAAATATCTTCCAGATACATCGCAACGGGATCGTCGCTATGCGCTCCTGCTACGAATGCAGGCGTCGGCGACACAGGGGAGAGGATCACATCTACCTTCGTAAACGCTTCATCAAAATCTTTCTTGATCAATGTCCGTACCTTCTGTGCCTGACGATAGTACGCGTCGTAGTAACCGGCGGAGAGCGCGTAGGTTCCGATCATAATGCGTCGCTTCACTTCGTCCCCGAATCCTTCGGTACGAACAGTATGGTAATAGTCGATCAGTTGGGATATTTCACCAGTTGCAGACCCCCTCTCCCTAGCCCTCTCCCCTTGGGAGAGGGAAGGTGTATGACCAAATCGGATGCCATCGAACCGCGTCATATTAGAACTCACTTCGCTCTGCGCGATGATGCAGTAGGTCGGCACTGCATACTCGGTATGCGGCAGCGAAATATCTATGAGCGAAGCCCCCAGTGATGCAAGAACTTTCGCCGCTTCCCGTACAGCGGCTTCTACTTCCGGATCAATACCCTCGATAAAATATTCTTTTGGCAGTCCGATACGAAGACCCTGTACGTTACCCGTGAGCGCGCTGCGGTAGTCCGGTACGGGGACGTCTGCAGTCGTTACGTCCATCGGATCTTTACCCGAGAGTGTTTGCAGAATAATTGCGAGGTCTTCCACCGTTTTTGCCAGCGGTCCGATGGTATCCAAACTACTTGCCATACTCATCACTCCATAGCGGCTGGTGCGCCCGTAGGTCGGGCGGATCGCCGTACAACCGCAGAAACTTGCAGGCAGCCGGATAGACCCTCCCGTGTCCGTGCCGAGCGCAAACATGCACAGATCCGCCGCAACACCCGCGGCACTCCCACCCGATGAACCGCCTGCGACGCATGCGGTATCCCACGGGTTCATCGTCGGTCCGTAGCACGAATATTCGGTACTCGATCCCATCGTAAATTCATCGGTGTTTGCTTTGCCGAGGGAGATCGCGCCGACATGTTTCAGTCGCGCAGTCGTCGTCGAATCAAACGGGGGGATATAGAGTGGATCCCGAAGAATTTTGGAACCCGCCGTGGTCGGCACATTTGCTTCGCAAAAGTTATCTTTTGCAAGGTACGGAATGCCTCTAAGCGGATGGGAAAAATCTCCCGCGTCATCCACTGCTTTCGCTTCCGCAAGTGCTTCGTCTGCGCGCACATAGACGACGGCATTCAGAGTTTCGTTGCATGCTTCAATGCGATCCAACGCAGCGCGTGTCAGTTCAACGGCACTCAGTTGCTTTGTCCGAAGGAGCTCATGCGCCTGTAGTATCGTCAGACTTGCGGGGTTCATCTTTGTGAGAGATCGTAGGGAAATCATCTGTTATGAGCAAACGGACAGCTCATCAATTTTTAGGGATATGTTTACAGTTCTTGGCATAAAAAAGCCACAATCTATAAAAGAAACCTGTCTGAAAATCGTGACAAGCTACAGAGTAGGT
>CAYGDT010000001.1:41604-75328 GCA_964348745.1 uncultured Candidatus Peribacteria bacterium | reverse complement strand
ACCACACGCCCGGAAAATCGTGCCGCTATCGGCGAGTGGTTCGCTTCGTATGTTCGAGACGCGGCAGAGAGGGGATTTGTCTCGGGATATAAAGATGCCGACGGTCGTCCCACCGGGTTCTTCGGTCCGGCAGATTCCGTTACCGTAGAACAGGTTGCAAAGATGGCGGTACTCGCCGCCGACATCGATCCGTTTGCCTGCCTTGGCACGCTAAAAAATACTTCGGCACTGGGAAGCTGGTCCGAGCGTTACGTTCTTTGTGCGGAATCGAAAGGATGGGCGATCTATGGAGAAGCGACCGTGGATGTTGCGCGCCCTGCCACGCGTTCCGAAGTCGTCGTGACACTCCTGCAGGCGTATGGCGTGCGTATCGCTCCCATCTCGGGAACCTTGTTTGAAGATGTAACTAGATCAACGCCGTACGGTGCAGCCATAGAAACCGCGGCTCAGCTGGGGATTGTATCGGGGTATAGCGACGCAGAAGGTGTATTGACCGGTCTCTTTGGGCCCGATGACCTCGTGAACCGCGCACAGGCAGCGAAGATGTTTTCTCTTGCTGCTCAGGTAAATTAAAGAGAATTTTGAACCAGAAAATAATTGACTTTATATAATATTAGTATATTGTAGTAAATATGAATAGACGCAAAAGTCATGTAATTGCAGAGTTGGCATATCTGGGAATCTCCCCGCAGCAGGGAGTGGAGGGAGAATTTGAACTCCGCGACGGAGTATATGCTCAGCCTGTTACATCTGGGAATATTCGACTTGCTATTGCAGGCTTATTGCAGCCTCTCCTCGAGGAAGCAGTTTTGTATGCTGACGAGGATACTGAGCTTACAGATGAAGACTTTGATGCCCTCGAAGCTGCTTTGGTTCGATTTCGCTCTGATGCCGTACCACTGCTCCCCGATATGTTTCTAGAAAATTCAGGAGATATAGACGCTATGATAGCCAAATTAAATGAGCTTCGAAATAGTTAGAGACGTCAGCATCTTCTCATCCAATGTGTCTCCCTTGTCTTGTTTGGAGGTGCCGCTTCAACGTCGCGCGTGCAAAGAATCGACTTGTAAGCTGGATGGAGAGCGACCCAAAAAGAATCAACGCTCCACCCATGACGTGATACCACTCAATGGGTTCGCCGAGGTAGATGTGCGCAAACGCAACGCTACCCACACTGATCAGCGGTAGAAAGAGGGAAACCGTATGCACAGGGAGGCGTTCCATCGCTTCATAGAAACTGAACGTGCAAAGAAAGATCGAAATAAGTCCGTACCCGGCAAGCGCAGTGATTGTTTGTGCATCAAACACAGGAGCTGTTTGCATGACAGAGCTCTGCATGAATGGCAGCACCGCTAGGAAGCAAATGATTGCAAGGAGGCTGCGACCGAAGAGAACGATTTCCGGGTGCAAGGACGAAAGGTGTTTTTTGAAAATGATTCCGCCGAACGCGTACATGATTGCACCGAGAATAATCAGCATGTCACCGGACTCAAGTGTCATGTGTCCGGTAAATCCCCGTAGGGAAATAACGAGAATTCCGAGGAGCACGCAGACCGATGCAAGAATGTCTGATCGCTTCACTTTCTCGCGTAGTACGAATGCGCCGAGTGCAAAGAGGATGAAACTCTGCGAACGCATGAAAAGTTCCGCATTAATTGCCTGCGTTTCATGCAGTCCTGTGAAGACAATCACCGGTGCAAGAATACCGTTGATGATACTGACGGACAGGAGTGGTAGCAGGTATCTGCGTTTGACCGAAAGTAATCCTTTGAAGAGCGGAATCAACCCGAATGAAAGGGCATTGAATGACAGCGATATCAGCTCGCTCAGTGCAACGAGCGTCAAAGGAGCGAGTGTATAGGTTAATTGTTTTGCAAATGGTGTTGATGTGGACCCCGCAAGAACCATAAAAAGCAGTGATACCCAGCCGGCAGCTTGCAGGCGTCTGCGTGATTCGGCACTGCCTAAAGTGAACGTTAGTGTGGCAATACTCATATTTCATATTATTATAACATAAAAATGGTATAATGAAAAGTCATCTATTCGACTTAATGGGATGCATTTAATAAGTATCATATGGTAGTACAGGGTCGCATTTAACATATCTCGTTGCTGTTGAGATGCCTATTCCCAGGAATAGGCATATAGCTACAATTACCTCGTGAAGTTTTTTATCCGCCTCTCAGCTATTTACCTTCTCTGGTTCGTTTTTGTATTTTCATTGGTTATAACCAATCTTCGTTGGAACTATTTGTCAGAGGGTATGCGCAATTTTCTGGCCCGATATCCTTACCAATGGGATTACGAATTGCAATTCACAATCTTGTTTGCCGTATGGGGATTGTTTCTTTGGAAGGCTGCTTTGAAACCGACTGAAAGTATTGTGCACTTCAGCGCACTCGCATTTATTACTCAGGGCTTTGCAACAGTGATACTGGCCTTTCTACGTCCAGATGAAACGACACATTTACTACTCGACAGCACCCCGTGGTTTATCTTGGGAATTCCATTATGTTGGATTGCCTGGAGAGCTGCGCTCCGTCAGAAAATGAGATAGTTGTTTTTTCATGAATCTCCAACCCGAACCGCTTTTCAGAAACTTCTCACGTCCAAGCGCATCCATCTTATTGACATAGGTTTCGCAGTAAATGAGCTTCCATTTTGATTCTTTGGACGTGGAAACGTTTTTGTGATTATTATGCTCCACTAATCTCCGTTTCAAATCTGTTGTATAACCGATATACCAAGTGCCTTTTGGTTCGCCTTCGATGAGGTAAACGTGATGCATAGTTCACATTGTAACAAAACGTGTTCTCAACAGTCACGTAAACTCGCCTCACTGTATTTGGCAGCGCCACGTGATCGCGCGCAGGGACGTAAAGCGGCTGCGCCGCCACGTCCCACGTAAAATAGCTGCTCGCTTCGCTGCGCGCGATTTTACGTGGTGCCGCCGGCCGGATTCGAACCAGCACGACCTAATATCGGTCAGGGGATTTTAAGTCCCCCGTGTCTACCATTTCACCACGGCGGCATGAGGTACAAAGATCAACATTGTATGTATTCTATACTACAATGTACCCGCAGGTAGTCTACCTGACCGTTAAGCGAAGCTGGCAAGTAGCTCTTTATATCGGCAGTGCTCCGGGCTGGATCGCAGGTGTATCGCGTGTTTCTTGTTGTCCGACTTCCAGCGCAATACCCGTTACGATATCAATTTCCTGCGCAACGAGAATGAGACGGCGTAATGTCGTACCGATCGGGGTGCAGGTCATCAGAGTACCCGTACGTTTGTTACTGGGTTGATCCAAAACCGTCACATCGCTTGGCTTTACCTCTTTCTTTCCTTGAATGACATAGCGGTGCTTGTCTCCACCGTAGTACACCCAATATTCGTCGCCTACAGAAAGTTCATGCAGACGAGCAAACACTGTTTTAAATTTACCGGTTGCCCACGGATAGTATGAACTGTGTCCTGTGACGAAGAAATTTCCAGCTTGCCCGGGTCGTGCTGTGCCAGGGTAATGCACGACTCCTTGTTGTAATGCGTCCTGAATATCCGTTTCCACGCCTTCCCAATCCTCTTTGAGGAGTGACGAGTACGACGGAGTAACCAGCGGAATATTGAGTCCGAGCTTTGGAATGATCAAGCGATTTTCCGGCGGACCTACCATGGGGAGATAGCTGAGCATATTCCCTTCGTCTCCTCCAGCGGTCGCGAGTAGAGGGCTCTTTAATAGTTTTTCTTTCAGAGTATTGTCGATGCCTGCGGCATTTCCCTCTTGCGCTGCAAGGCGTTCAACAGGATCAAGGTAGGGCGTGATGATCTCGTAGAAGCTCTGATAGTTTAAACTCACAAAAAGCGCTACAAAGATACCGGCGAACGTTCCGCCGAATCGAACAACATCAAATAGAAAGAGAGTTCCCCTTTTGTATTCTTTTGATTGTTTATTGTTACGCATGATCCATACGGGTTGCGTAAGCACACTCCAAATATGATGAAGTCCGCTACCTACACCGATTTTCACATCATGAATGCCAAAACGAAATCCTCTGAAACTATGAATGTACTGTTGCTTTCCTTCACAGAGAAATTCTTGCGTTGTTCCAACCAGACTGCCGCGCACGGTCTTCAATATCGTTATGAGCTGCTCGCAGTAGTCAAACCCAGGTTGTTCAAACCGTATCTCCTGAATCATCGGATCATCGTCGGTTATTTCCCATTGAGCTGCGCTACGTCGAAGTACCGGAGAATTTCGTGGAACCGTATCGTATTCAATTTCTTTTTCTACCTTCTCACCAAGGTAAATATGCCCAGCATCATCGACATGCGCTCTATGGTTTTCTTGCTCTGGCCAGTCTTGGTGGGCGTGCAATGGAATCTTTATATTATAGCAGAAAATAGAGTCTGAGAGTAGCCATAGGAGAGGTATTCTACCATAAATCTAACGAACTGTATCTCTTAGGAAATCACCCCGCCACCCACGACTTCCTTATCACGATACACCACAATAGACTGACCTTCTGCAATTCCACGCAAGCCCTCATTAAAGCCAAATTCCAGCGTATCACCGTTGTGAATTAGTGTCCCTTTATGTTTTTTTCCCAAGGAATGAATCCTCGCTTCAAACGAAAAATTTTTATTCAATTCAGGAATCCATGAAATCCAACGCAACTCTTTGGCAGTAAGTTTAGATTTTAGATCAGCCCCACTTGGAGCCACATAAATAGTATTCGTATTAATTTCTTTGCGTGTAACATGTAGTGGTATTTTCAGGCCGCCAATGCGCAAACCTTTACGCTGACCGATGGTGTAAAAAGGTAGACCAGCATGCCTTCCCACAACTGTACCGTCTTCCAATGAAATTGCTCCGGGAGCTGCATCCGAAATATAGCGTTTCAGAAATGCTGCGGGCTCTTTTTCGGGAAAAAAACATAGGTCCTGGCTTTCGCGGTAACTCTCCTCGCTATACGGAACGCCAAAGTCTTTTGCATGTCCGATGACATCGTGTTTGTAGAGAGATCCAAGAGGAAAGATCACTTTGGAGAGCTGCTTCTGGGTAAGTCCGTAGAGGTAGTAACTCTGATCCTTGCATAGATCTACTGCTTCCAAAAGAGTATGTGTCTCACTTCCATCACTCGCATACTCAGTAACGACTTGCGCGTAGTGACCGGTAGCAAGCTTTTCGCAGCCGAGTTCTTCCATGAGCGTTAGCAATCTTCCGAACTTTACCGTTCTGTTGCAGGTTATACATGGGTTCGGTGTTTTGCCTTTTCGGTATCCATCGATAAATGGGTCGACCACATCGCGTTTGAATTCTTTTTCAAGATCGAGAATATGCAGATCGATTCCCAGATCTTTTGCTACACGATTCGCCCGAGAAACGGTTTGGGCATTGCAACACTTGCTCGGAAGTACGTGTGCTAGGGGAGGTGCCAGCGGATCACTCCAGAGGGTAAACCGCACACCAATAACATCGTGACCCTGTTTTTTCAGAAGATGCGCAACAACAGAGGAATCCACTCCGCCGGACATGGCAACAAGTATCTTCATATCTACAGAGTAGCGAGTACTCGAGTACTCGAGTACTCGATTATCCGATTTCTTCTTTCAATATCCCCCGAATACCACTATCATTCAGAAATGACTGACCAACTTCAGCAATTTATAGCGCACGCTCGAAAGAAGGGTATGGATCATTCTACGATCCGTATGCTTCTTCTTTCGTCTGGATGGAAGGAAAAGGAGATAGCACAGGCACTCTCTGCTGAGGGTTTGGATATGCCGGTTCCGACTCCCCCGGATGTTGGTGGCGCCCGCGAAGCATTCCTCCATCTCCTGAGTTTTGCAGCTTTGTATACGATGGTTATCAGTCTCATCATCCTCTTCTTTTACTATATCAACAGAGCCTTTCCTGATCTTGCTACGGATTACGCATACACGAGCGATGCCGATTTTTCCGGAATTCGGTGGTCTATGGCCGCTGTCATCGTGGCGTTCCCGCTGCTTCTTTGGATGTCGCGTATGATTCACAAGGATATCGCTCTGTATCCGCAAAAAGCATGGAGTGGTATTCGTCGCTGGCTCACGTACATCACGCTGTTTGTTGCAGCTTCAACGCTGATGGTCGATGTCATTACGTTGATATTTTCTCTGCTCAACGGTGAACTTTCCATTCGATTCCTCCTGAAGGTCTTTGTGGTCTTTGCTCTTGCAGGGCTGACATTCACGTATTATTTCCTCTCACTGAAGCGTACGGAGAAGGCTTCTCGCAATTTAAACAAGACATTCCTCATCGCAGGGTCGGCTATTACAGTCCTCGCAATCGTGTGGGGTGCGCTCATTGTCGGTTCCCCTGCGAAAGAGCGTTCCCATAAGTTTGATGAACGCAGACTGCAGGATCTTCGAGGGATTCAAAGTGAAATATTTTCCATTGTGTACGATGAAAGCTCTCAAAAATCACCCGTGCCTGTTGCCGTAGTACCGGCGCCTGTTAACCCGCTTCCGAAAACCCTCGATGATGTCGTGAGTCAGGCTGTATACCAGCGTCCGGTGATTGTTGATCCTGAAACAGGATCTCCCTATGAATATATCGTGAAGGATGCTCTGCGTTTTGATCTTTGTGCGACATTTAATTTTGTGCGCGACGAGTCATACGACATTTTCTGGAACCACGGTGCAGGGAATCAGTGTTTCGAGTTTGACGTCAGTCAGAGGAATTACTACTAGCATGACACGTTGATGTCTCAATGAGTGTTGTCGTGAATGACATTCTATGATTGAAAAAATCCGATCGCTGGCCAAAGAGTACGCAGATTTGCAGCTCAAAATTCAAGATCCGCTCGTTCACGGAAATCCCAAGGAAATCGCTCGCATTGGCAAGCGAATGTCCGATCTGGAGCCTCTCCTGCTTCTATTGAAGCAGTACGAATCTTGCATGGCAGCGATTGATTTCGTGCGAGAAGCGGGTGATGATCCGGAGATGAAAGCGATGGCCGAAGAGGAAGCAACTGCAGCGCGACAGAAGTTGCCGGCAATAGAAGAAGCCTTGCAGAAATTTCTCGTACCCAAAGATCCCGATGATGACAAAAGTGTGATTCTGGAAGTTCGTGCCGGTACGGGTGGCGAGGAGGCTGCACTCTTCGCGTCGGAGCTTCTGCGCATGTACATGCGCTACGCTGAGATAAAAGACTGGTCTATTGAACTCATGAATAAGGCGGATGCCGATAGCGGCGGTATTAAGGAGGCAGTCTGCAAAATCGAAGGATCAGGCGTCTATGGCATGCTGAAATACGAGTCCGGCGTGCATCGTGTCCAACGCATTCCTGTGACAGAGAGTAAAGGTCGCGTTCATACATCGGCAGCTTCCGTTGCAATATTACCGGAAGCCGAGGAAGTAGACATAAAGATCAAAGAAGAAGATCTGCGTATCGATGTATTTCGTTCCAGTGGACCGGGAGGGCAGTCGGTGAATACGACGGATTCCGCTGTGCGGATTACGCACATCCCTTCGGGTCTTGTTGTCTCGTGCCAAGATGAAAAATCGCAATTGAAAAACAAGAATAAGGGCATGGGGATCCTTCGAGCACGTCTCTATGCCGCGGAACGAGAGCGACTCGCAAAGGAACGCGGAGATCTGCGTTCCGGTCAGATTGGACACGGAGACAGAAGTGAGAAGATCCGCACGTATAACTTCCCGCAAGATCGTGTCACCGATCACCGGATTGGCCAAAACTTCAGCAATCTTCCGAACATCATGGAAGGGGATATCGGGGAAATCATCGAAGCCCTGCGTGAAAAGGATATGGAGGAGAAGCTGGCTGCTGCTTCAATCTCCCAATAAGTCATAGAATGTCCTTCTTCCTCGATCCAAGTATGTCTTCGATCGATTGTTGCTTTGACGAACTTGAAAATTCTCCTGCGGCGCGTGTCTCGGGGAGCTTACGAAGGAACACACACGGTAGAAGGCTTGAAAGAATCGCAATCCAGAGCACCCAGTGAAGCCCCGAATAGTTTGCAGGACTGTCGCCAATTGCCTGATGCACATCGAAGAAGGTCAGGAGCCATGCACCACCGAGATCGGAAACAGCAAGTCCTATATTCATAATGGAAGCAAGCAATGCAAACATGGTTGCCTCTATTCCTTTGGGGCAGAGCCGCGCGGCAAGTACCAGAAGTGGCAGGAACGCAATTTCCGAGAGCGGAGAAGAAATAAACGTATCAGCCAATGCAAACCAACGGGGACTCATGTGCAGGTATTCGTACCAGCCGTAGACGAGGCCCATGCTAGGTAGGCTGAGAACGACACTGAGGATCATGACCCAAAAAAAGAGCGTTCGCAGTGAGCGATTGAGCAGCCATTTGCGGAAAATGAGTACGCCGAGAATGCTCATAAAGTTTCCGATCAGACTCAGTCTTCCAAAGAATTCTGCGTCGAAATGCAGCTCGTCGATCATGAAGTAGCTTAAGCCGCCACCGCTTGATGGCGTCGCCCTCCACACGAAGACAAATGCGATTGCCCAGAGAAGATCGGGGCTCATTGCTCTCCTGATTTTCGACCATGTCTCGCGCAGTGAGAAGAGTGCGTGGTCGGTTGCTTCTTCGGTAATGAGAATCGCAAGGAAGCTTGTAAGAAGCGGCAGAGCTCCGGTGATAAAAAATACGTTTCTTGCACCGATGGATTCGACGAGGATACCCGAGAGATAAGCAACGACCAATGCTCCCGTCATGATGGATGCACGGCAGATGCTTTGGAGCTTTCCTGCTTCCTTTTGCGTTCGACTGCGTTCTGCGACGATACCGTCCACGATGACGTCGGCAAGCGCAAACCCCAGTGCCGAAAGCAGCACCGCGATCACCGCGCTCGCATAGGAGTGCACCCATGTTGCCATGGAAAAATATCCTGCTGCACCCATGAGCCCGGAGAGGAAGAGGTATGGTTTTCTCCGGTACCCCCAGATGGGTTTTCGATCGGAGAAGAAGCCATAGAGCGGCTTGATGCTCCACGGAATGATGGAGATTGAACCGAGGATGGAGACTTGCGCAGGACTCAGCAAAAGATCATCTTTATAATAAAATGTCGTTGCAACCGAAGCGATGCCGGTTGCTCCCGCGATAAAGTAGACAAAAGGGATCAGAAGCCGGGTAGTATCTTTTTGAGCATTCATAATCACGTTCTTATTGATTGCATCAGATGGAGGCGCTCTTCAATAAGTTTTTGCGTGCCGATGTCACTGCGGAATCGTACGGGTCCTTTGACTTGCTCGCAGAGTGTCTGTGCGATTATTTCAGCCTCGTTGATCGTGTCGCCGATACCGACAATGCCAGCCGTCCGTGAACCGCCAAGACGCAGAGTTCCCGTTTCGTCTTCACTCACGTTACCGTAGTACAAGCGTGCGTTCTTGGGGATCTTCGGGAATGTTACAATCTGCCCTCGACGGTCTTTACTCTCCGGATAGCAGTCCGGCGTGATATATTTGCAGACAGTTGCCTTATGTTCAAATTGTACGAGATCGTCCGTGAGTTTTCCTTCGAGAATCCCATGACAGATTGCGACGAAGTCGGATGTAAGAAGCGGCAGGATATTAAGGGCTTCGGGGTCGCCGAAACGCGCGTTGAATTCGATCACCTTCACACCGCTTTTCGTTGCGATAAATCCGCCGTAGAGAATACCTTTGAACGGCTCGCCACACTCGTCCATCAGAGCTTGCGCCGTCAAAGTATTAATCTCACCTGCGCAGTGGAGTTCCGCATTGGTCAGAAACGGCAGGCTGTGGTTAGCATCGCTGTACGTCCCCATACCGCCGGTGTTAGGCCCCGTGTCACCCTCGAAGGCGCGCTTGTGATCCTGCACGGCCGGCATATGAACAACCTGTGTGCCCGAGACAAAACTGAGCAGACTGAACTCCACCCCGATCAGTTTCTCTTCGATAACGACGCGCCCGCACTCGCCGATGCATTCGAGTGCATAGGCAACGCCTTCCTCCGGTGAGGCGAGGTGTTCTCCGCTGACTTTGACTCCCTTTCCACCTTTCAGCGCGTCGTACTTGACGACGTATTGACCATGCAATTCGTCGATGAACGAGCGGATCGGTTTTGCGTCTGCTTCGGTAAATACTCTGTATGCCGGCGATGCATCTATGTTGTACTTCTTCAGCAGATCGCGCGTGAATCCCTTGCTCGATTCTATGCGTGCGAGACTTTTCTTGGGTGCGACCGATGGAATGCCGATTTTTTCCAGTTCATCTGCGAGTCCTGCGCCAATAGGATCATCCGGAGCTATGAATGCGAAATCCGGTTTTGCCTTCTTTGCAATCTCTAGTACGGATTTAAAATCCATAAGATCAGCGATGTGCGTCTCGGTTGCAATGCGCGCGATACCGGGATTACGGGATGGAACAATGGAAATAATCTCGGGGTTTTGCGGGCTGCGACTGAGCGCGTCTGCGACGGCGTGGCCTCGGGCTGCAAGGGAGAGGAGGAGGATGCGCATATGTTTGGGTGCCTACACGAGGGACATCATTTTGCTTCCGTCGCCTTCCTCATCGCCGCTGCCGTGGCTTCTATCGACATCATTCCGTGTACTATTGCGACAGTTGCCGAGTTCAATCAGCATTTTCTTCGTGATCTCCTTGGTTGGATATTTTTTGGTGAAACATCCTTCAGAAAATTGTTTGATCTTCGGATTTCCGTACAGGATAGCCTTGTGAAGATCCTCGATCTTACTGTAAAAGAGGCCGTCCGCCCCGATATATTTACGTATCTCTTCGATGCTGTGGTTCGCAGCAATCAACTCTGTTTCGGTGGGGAGATCGATGCCATACGGATCCGGCCCGATGATCGGTGGAGATGCGGATGCGAAATACACCTTCTTTGCTCCGGCATCCCGTACGATTTCGACAATCTTTTTGCTGGTGTTCCCGCGCACGATCGAGTCGTCGACGAGCAGTACATTTTTATTGCGGAATTCCAGTTCGATGGGATGAAGCTTGAACTGAAGTGACCGCTTGCGAATCTGCTGACCGGGCATGATGAATGTCCTTCCTATATAACGGTTTTTCACGAATCCTTCGCGGTAACGCACGCCGAGTTTATCGGCGAGACCGGTGGCGGAAGGCCTTCCGGTATCGGGAATCGGGACGACGGAATCAATTTTGATTCCCGATTTCTTGATCTGATCTGCGAGATACTCACCCATGCGAACCCGTGCCTTGTAGACGTTCACTCCGTCGATCGTGGAGTCCGGTGCCGCGAGGTAGACCCATTCGAAAATACAGGGGTTTAATTGCCCTTCCACCACCTGCCGCGTATGGAGTTTGTTCTTGCGGTCGACGTACACGACTTCGCCGGGATTCACATCACGCACGAATTCGAAATCAAGTCCTTTGAAAGCAGTGTTCTCGGATGCGATAATGTACTCCTCTTTCATACCGTACTTGCGCTTACCGATCTGCAAAGGACGGATGCCATGAGGATCGCGGAACCCCACAATGCCGTGTCCGCCGATCAGCGCGACGGCGCTGTACGCGCCTTTGCACTTGCGGAACACCGTTTTCATTGCGCCGAAAATATGATCCGGCGTCAGGTTTTTGGGGCGCTGGTGATGGAGAGCTACCGCAAAGACATTGAGGAGAATTTCGGAATCGGAATTGGTATTCAGATGACGGAAGTATTTTTCCAAAAGCTCTTTGCTGAGCTCTCGATAATTGGTCAGGTTGCCGTTATGCGCCATGCCGATGCCAAAAGGTGAGTTGACGAAAAATGGTTGCGCTTCGAACTCCGAACTGCAACCGGCGGTGGGGTAACGCACGTGTCCTATTCCCATTGTTCCGGTGAGGCGCGCAAGAGATTTTGAATGAAAGACATCTCTCACCATGCCGTTGGCTTTCTTCAAATGAAACTGTCTATCGTACGTGATGATTCCCGCGGCGTCCTGCCCACGGTGCTGCAGGAGCAACATGCCATCGTAGAGATCTTGAATGATGTCTTGGTAGCCGGAGATGGCCATGATGCCGCACATGCTCTATGCGAACGGATAGTGAATAACGCAGAGTGGAAAACAAAATTCTGACAACGCAAAAGCCACTATCCCTGCCTCGCCGGCAGGCAGGCACTTTCCACTATTATTTTTCATTTCCCTCCGGGCTCGTAGGGAGGGAACCCGTGAGACCGAAAATTGAAAAGAAATTTGGCTTACCACGGAGTCATTCTATAGATGTTTTTATGAGACGCAAGAAAATACAATTGCTCATTGGCTTGCCCCTCGAAGCCTTGGCGTAGTGGGGTCATTCTCTCAATGCCATCTGCCTCTCCTTCGCTGTCACGCAGTTACGGATCAAGCTTGCAACCGTCATGGGACCGACTCCCCCGGGTACCGGTGTAATTGCTGAGACTTTCTTTTGAACGGCATCGAAATCCACGTCGCCCTTCAGGCCTTCATCAGTTCTCGAAATGCCGATGTCCACTACGACTGCTCCTTCCTTCACCATACCCGCAGTAATGAGTCCGGGTTTACCAACCGCAACAAAGAGAAGATCGGCGTTGCGTGTGTAGTGCGCAAGATCTTTCGTGTGAATGTGACAAGAGCTGACAGTTGCATTGCGATTGAGGAGCATGGTCGCCAAAGGTTTACCGACGGTATTGCTATGTCCGACGACGACGGCGTCTTTGCCTTGTACGTCGATGTTGTAGTGTTCCAGAAGTCGGATCACGCCGCCGGGCGTTGCGGGTGGCAGGTGCTCAAACTCGGTTCCGAGGAACATCTTTCCAAGATTATACGCAGTGAAACCGTCGACATCTTTCATCGGATCAATCTCTCGTAAGATGCGAGGAACATGGGGTTGCAGATGCGCAGGAAGAGGGAGTTGAAGTATGAATCCCGAAGTATCTGTGTCCTCATTGAGCGCATGCACGATAGTAAACAGATGCTCAAGCGTCGTGTCCTCCGGAAGATGCCTGTGTTCGTAGCACATGCCGACTGCGTCGCAGCTCTTGATCTTCTGTTTGATGTAACTCGTGCTCGCGGGATCCTGCCCAACCTGAATAACAACGAGCTTGGGATCTAAGGCTTCCACCATGGGTTTGAGGAAATCAAGCCACACTTGGCTTGCGATTTTGCCGTCGAGGAGGAGGGGTGTCACGGGCAGATAGTATCATAAAGTCCTCATTTGCAGAATCGGACCTGCATATGGCTCCTATGGTCGATTTCTGCTATAATAATATGATTTTTCCCAAAGAATCCTGTCGCATGGAAATACCCAAAAATACAGACAGAAATCGGCCTTCCGATGAAAATCCAGCTCTCCCCGATATACAGGAGAACTCACTCGTTTTAAATGAACATGCTAGGCATGATGTCACAGAATTACAAACGGATGCGCAGAAGGATTCACAGAATGCGAAACAAACACTCGTACATCTGCAGGATGTAATCGTCGAAGAACTGCCGCAGTACCAGCTTTTTCATGAGCTGCTTCAAAAGTCGGGAGTCGATAACATCGGTATCGTTCGTCTGTATTCCACGATCTACGATCAAAATGCACATGCTATGGATGTGATGCAGGCGAATGCCAGCATTCGTACAATCGACACAATATCGGGAGAGCTTGGCATTGCATTGCCTAATCGACTCCTACTTGCCGGGCTGATCGCCAATGGTTACGAAGAGCAGATCACAGCAATGGAGCTTGATATTCGTAGATCGGAAATGGTGGATATGGCAGAAAAATTCGATGCGATGCAGAAACAAATGGAGACATTGCAGCCAACGATTGAGCGCACGCAGGAGTTTCTGGGAGATCTCACGTTGCAGAAGGAAAAATGGTATCACAAAATGTTAATGTTGCGTACAAACCGTAATCAAATGATTGAATCAAAGAGTAGGGAGCTGCAGTCGCAGAATCGTGAAATTTCGACGCTTTCCGATCGGATGCAGCTCATGGCTCGCAGTTTGGAGTATTCGCAAGCGAGTATCCTACTGCTTCAAGATGATCTCCTTCGCAGAAGTGATCCGAAGAAGGCTGATAGCATTTTACTTAAAGGCGCACTCGGGATACCGCGGGACATTTGGAGGTCGTCCGATCTGTACGAACGCATTAGAGAGGCGCTCTCAAACCTGTCGAAAGACGAACGTGACAGCGAATTTTCTGCTGCGCAACAACACATACTCTGGGGAGACCAAGGCAAAGCACTGCATCAAGCGATCGAAGAACTCGAGGCATCAGGGAATCCATTGGAAATTCTGCATCAGCTCAATACAATCCCTGATGATCAGAATGTTGGATTCTCGATCAAACGACACAATTATGACACGATAGTAAAAACACTCCTTCCAGAGACATATGCGAGTATTGTCGCGAAAGATCCGACCCATAGAGTTGTAAAAATGCAGGGATGGGGCTTGTCAGCCTATGCGACAATTATCGGCTCTGATGGAAATGAGCATAGTGGCATTGTTATCGCGAAAGGGGTCCAGGAGAAGCTTGCAGCCGTGCCGGAAGGATACAAGGCTGTACTTTTGCGTGTGCCGAAACCTCTTCAAGTTCCAGAGCCTCAAGAGCTTCATAATCGGATTGGTCGTAATGAGTCGCACATCACGTATGTATTCAATTTCAAAGAGCAGCAAGAGTCTCTTCTCACCGTCAACGATATTGCCTTCGCCAAGAAAGAGATCGGTGCAGGACGTACCGTGACCCTCCGTACACAGGGCGGAGCCAGGTCCCTGTACGAAGACGATTTCCAGAGAGAGGAAACTACGAGAGATAATCTGCAACTCTCGCTTCTGCACCACCCGGCAGCCAGAGCCCTAGAAAAGAACGGCAAGGAAATACTGACGGCTTTCTCTCCGCTCAAAGACATGCTCGACAAAGGAATGGCAGGTGACAAGGAGGAAGGATATGTGGCAACGACACGTGCTCTGGCAGAGACGCTTGCAACAACCTATAACGCAAGCGCGCTCGGAGCGTATCGTGATGATTTGGCGCAAGCGGTCCAAGAATTACGCTCGCTTCCAAAAGGTCTCACCTCAGATGACTTCGATAAGCAGATTGCGCAGATGGAACAGCAACTGACGCAGCTCTCCACACTCGTCGATTCGGATTATGTAAGCGAATTGTGTTCGCTCATTCGCTCGGATGCCTT
The DNA here is from genome assembly GCA_964348745.1 of uncultured Candidatus Peribacteria bacterium. GTDB lineage: Bacteria > Patescibacteriota > Gracilibacteria > Peribacterales > Peribacteraceae > CAYGDT01. Next base: position 60,192 of record CAYGDT010000001.1, on the reverse strand, counting down.
CGACACGGATACGTTCTGGAAGAATCACGGACCGCAGATCGTAGTCCTCGTTGCGGCTATCGGTACCGGTGTCCTCCTCGCGATGGCCGTGCCGACCGGTGGACTCACGGCGGGCGCCGCTTTTGTTTTGAATAATGCCCTCATCGCCGTCGGCGGTTATGCAGGGAAAGAGTATGCGCAGGCAGCGCTCAGCATGAGTAGCGATACGATTCGCTCCGATATACAGCACTACGCCGCAGGCGATATCAATTTGCAGCAGTACCTTGCTTCCGCAGGGATACAGATCGGTTCGAGCTTTCTTATGTCGTCCCTTTTGATCGGTAGTGGTACATACATTGGAAAAGTGGCGAAGGAATTAAGTATCAAGGAAACAGCGGTCTATTCGGCGCAAGCCATCTCGGCTAGAGCAATTGTTCGTAGCGCCAATGCTCTTCGGCAAATCGAAGAAGGAATTTTACGTCTCTCTCCGCAAGCCCGCGGACCCATGTCGCATTTCATCCGTGAGAATATGCAGGAGTATTACCAAGAAGGCGTGGAGTCGACTCTCAAATCCGTAGCGGCAAACGCCGATGAAGCGGAGAACACGACGGTCGCCAACATTCTCCGTGGATGCGCGTTTGCATTCTCAGTCCTGACATGTGCTCGCGGCTCGGGCCTTGAAATGAATTCGCCTGCCGGCGTCACGCTTGAGGGTTTGGAAAAACTTGAGAATGGTGCGACCGCACGACTTGCCTACAGCGGCTCTCCGGAAAGCTTACGATCGTATCTTGCAGAGCGTGGTGCGGTTGTTACGGAACAAACGCCTGATGGCACTGTACGAACGCAGGTACAGGATGAAAAAGGATTCGTGCTGACGTCCGAATATGTTTCGACGAAGGAACCAGTGTTCATGAGAACGCTGCGAGGACAGGGGCGTCAGAAGGACGGATCGAGCGCTCTTGATGTGTATGGACTCTTAATCAATCAGGATGGATCCTACACGGTGAAGAATCTGAAGCCGACGGGGCATGTGTCTCTCGTAGAGTATCTAAAACTGCAGGGGGTGCTGGTGGAGGTGACTGCGGATGGCAATCTTATAGCGAGGGTGGGGGAGGAGGTTGTGCAGATAGTGGGACAACAGGAAATGAAAACATCATCAGACGAAATCGCAAAACCTCGCAGACCAGTTGATAAATTAAAAGATATTCCAAATTCCACCGTAAGCATTTCTTATACTCCTGATAGGATTGTTGTGAAAATTAAGGGTGACGTAGTTGGAGAAATTGTGTGTAATAGGATCTATGACACACAACTGATGTACGTTGATTCTTCTAATGTGACAAAAGGGTACGGTCCTTTGTTGTATGACATCACAATGGAAGCAGTTACATCAAATGGGTGTTCGTTAGTTTCAGATAGAAATAGAGTTAACAATGACGCATTTGCTGTTTGGAAATATTATTACGAAAATCGACCAGAAGTTCTGAAGCAGGAATTGCCCGTTGGGCACTGGTATCTTGGAAGACTGACAGATAAATATATTGATCAGATGACCGAGGATCCAGCAACTTGGCCAGATAGGAGTGATCCTATTTGGGCACTTTGGACAGGTTTTCAAAAGAGCCCAGAAATAATTCCGTTACTGGAGCAAAATGGAAAACTTGAAACGCGACGCATTACTGAATCTTCGGTAACTTCCTTAGAGGAAAATCTTCCACTACTCAGAGCGGTTCAGAGTGGCGATACGGATGCAATTAGGAGAATGATCACACGACAGAACATATCCCTTGATTCTGATACAAGAATTGATTCTGCAAAAACTTTGTACACGAATAAACTTCGTCAACTTGGTATTCATGTTGATCAATCTGTTATTGATGAAGCTGCGAGAATGGTTGAGGTGGCACACAATACATTGGATAAGGACGGCAATGTAGGAGTGATCAAGGAGGAACTTGGCGAGAGAGGGCAGGAGCACCTCAATGCTGTTAAACTAAGAAAGATTGCAGACGTGTTCCGTGGAGCCGTGGGTACCAAGACTGCATTGGAACTTGCGCTGTTGCCAATGAACGCGGGGCTGGCCGGATACCCTTCCAGTTATACTTTAGACTCAGCAATTGATCTTTACGAAGGAAATGTAATAACAGAAGGCGACCAACAGGAAAGCTCGCTGGATGCCCAGCAAAGACTGGAGAGAACGTTGGATGGAGTAAGCGATAAGCCTATAGCCCAAGCTGTGCTGGAGTATTTAAAGCATCATGATGATATCCATCCTACCGTTCGCCACGTCAGCGCGGGCGAACAGGTGATAAGACAAGGTGATGCTGCGGATTCATTCTTCGTCGTCCTTGCTGCTGCAGAGCCACTCCAAGTGGTCTCGGAGGCAAACATATCTGTTACTGATGGTGGAAAGGATGCGACGCCGAGTCACTTTATTGCAGTTGGGAGTATCGGAGTCGGCGAAGTCCTCGGTGAAATTGGTATGATCACCGGTACGCGTACCGCTCATGTTGTTTCCCTCGGAGAATCGACACTTCTGGAGTTCAGTTCAAGCGATTACGAGACGCTGAGAAAAAATCCAGAATTTCAACAGTCTCTGGATGACGTCGCGTACGAGAGATTGATACAAGCAAATGAAGCTCAGGAATCCAGAGAGAACCAAGTTCTTAGTAGGGAGGTTCAGGTTGTCGCAGGTGATCCCGTTGAGGCACTTGATCTGCAGGCGAGAATGCATGAGGTATGGTCAGGCAATCCATATACTGCCTCGTTTACCTTGTCTGGCATACACAAAGACACAAAAGCCTATCAAGAAGCCGAGTTTACTGTTTCGATTTCTCAAACATCTTTGAATGCGAATGAATACACTGTCTCGATTACCGCCGGTGGGTCGACGATTACAATGACCTATCTCAAAAATCAGCGAATAATGATGATCGGTGAGGCCTTCCTCCATGAGAATGCAGGATATCGATTCACATCTTTCCTATATCCGCTTCTCTTCAGGAATGTTTATACGATCAGAAGTACGATTGCAAATAAACCTACACTGCAGTTACTTGGAGAAGACGTGCAAGTCTCTCGACCGACTGATATGCGAACGACAGATCGAAAGCCTCCCCATTCCCTACTCGCATACTATTCGCCACTTGCAGCCTCTCGAAAAGATTTCCTATCGTACATCGCCGGTGACAGGCAGCTTGTTTCATTTCGATTCCGGATGAATGATCCGACTGCCATTTCCGAGTTGAATGCAGTACTCGGAATATCGAAAGCTCTCGAGCGTTCTGCCGTCGATCCTGCCTATGACTTTGAGGCTGAGTTTGGAGTTTCTCCACAGGAAGCAGCGACGATCTGCAGAGAAATAATGGATAAACACACAGCATTATTTAAAAAGACGCACGGAGATTTTGATGAACAAAATGCGTACTTTGATCTCTACGACGAGCTTGATGTCCTTGGCAAGATAGAGGCAAAATTCTCTCCTCTAAACAGAGTGGACTCGTTGGGTGGAGAACAGGAAATTGTACTGAGCGAAGTGGCCAAGAACAAAGATACCGCCACGATGCTTTCATACCTGATGAATCATACTATCTCCGATACTGAGCGCAAAGAAATTGCAGGAGTACTACTCGGATACGAGCTTTCGCAGAAACAAAAAGATACTCTTCTTGATGCACATAACAAACCCGGAGAAATTGATAATCTCACAGAGGGGCAAAAAACAGTGAAGGGGCTGGCCCTTATGCGCAATGGTGTATTTTCCCGTGATGAGGCACAGCTACTCTTGGATGCCGGTCTCTGCGGCAGTTGGCTTGGAAAACTATGGCCATTTGGTTCCGGAGGAACGAGTGATAGCGGAGTGGCGACGATTGACTCTAGAGATGAAGCAGAGAATTTTTTTAATAGAAATGCTAGTGAAATGGAAGCGGATTCAGATCCTTGGGCAACTGAAAGAACAGAAAATGATGAAGCGGAAGTAAAAAAAAACAGAGAATTCACTGAAGCATTTAGGGTCGGAAAAAATCCTCTGCCGTATTTAAAGACCCACCCTGATGCCGAGCCATACAGACTGCGAGCAGCAATTATTAATAGTCTCAATATATTCATCTGTGATGGTCCAATTGCTGATGTAATCGAAACAATTGAAATCCTAAGATCAAAAAAGGAAGTGGGCATCGGACCGAAGGGTTCCTTACAGGAGGCACTCCAACAGGAGATGCAAGCAGCAATCTTCAATCTTCTATCGAGTGATAAATTAGGCTATACGACAACAAATCTTCAAAAGGCAATTGAATTGCAGCAGAGATATGGCATCCCATTAACTGGTGAAATGCGAGAGTTAGCGGTTGGATCATTAATGAGCGGACGTATAGATCAAGACCTACCAGCGAAGCTCGGAGATTTTCTACGGGTTTTTGACATTCCTAAAAGTGTCCTTCTTAAACATGCAGAAAAATCTGAGAAAACGGTGTTAGTCGCTGGGGATATATTAAGAGAGCGCGGTTTTAAAAATGAATCTCGTGAAATGAAATCATTGGCAAAAAAAGTCGTAACATTAAATGTGAGTAAGGGAAACTGGGAAATTGCGAAGCAGTCAAAAACTGAATTTGGATTGCAGGACAGTGATTACGAGGCAGCGGTGCGTGAAGGTCTGGTTAAGCTGACTTGGAATATGAAATTGCCCTTTAATTCATTTATCGAAGGTGAACGTGAGTTGGGCATTTCTGTGGATAGATCGGATGCAACTCTCCGCGGAAATCTAGCATTTCGTCTAGGCAGGAATGTAAAAAAAATAACAATTGAAGAAGTACCTTCTGAAATAGCAGAAATCACAGCGATCCTAGGAAAAGATATTCTTAACGATGAACGTGTTACTGATCAAGTACAATCACGGCTGAAAGAATTACTACAATGGAAAAAGGCAGAACAAAAGCGTACCTTTCAAGACGAACCAAAACCTATTTCATGGCAAGATCAAGGGCTTGAAGAACCAATGCGTCTGGCAGCTGAAATTATTAAGGTCTACGGAGTCAATCAGGGATTTCTTAACAATACTATCATCGATGGATTGCTTGAACCTGCTATAAGCGACAAAGACTCTTTTGAGCAACTCTGTGACTTCTTACTTGAAAATTCATTCGTGACCAGTGAATTTCTACAGAAATTTGCCTCAGTAAAATGTAGGAACCTTCTTATAGTGCGACAAAAGCATCAACCCGCAAATTACGTTCGTGCAGGAGAATTGGCAACAAAATTTAATCTACAGGATGTGGATCCGGAATTTGACAAGTTACAAGCTCAAGCTGCAAATAGAGCTCAAGACATTATTGCACTTGGAGGCTTGGATACGTATCAGAGACTTGAAGATGCTTTTGCAATCGGTGAACAACTAAAGAATGACCCGGAAACACACACGAGTGTACTCGCAGGTATTTGCAGGTGTCTCACTGAGATTGGAATAGCAGATGCAAAACACATACAGGAACAATTTGAAGTTACCGATCGTGAGTTTAACCAATGTGTTGAGCAAGTAGTACTTGAGAATCTTTTGACAGGAGACTCGGACAATATTTATAAATTGCAAGAAAGATTTAATATCAAAGCAGTCCTACAATCTCAGCAAGCGAAGCAGAATGCCTTAGCCTTCTTCGCGCAGAGCTTGAGTGCACATAGAAATTCACTCAAATCAGTCGACAATCTTGCATATATCCGCGACGCAGTTGGACTAGAATATGAAGAAATAAAGAATCACTTGCGGGAGGGGATTCTTCAAGCGTTATTGTCACGCGGATCCAGTTCAATTAACTTCATTCAAGCTCTAGGCAAATCATTCGATCTATCAGAAATTCTTTCAGAACCTGATATTCGAAATACGATCATTACGAGAATGGCTGAGAACATTTCCGATAGTTCGTACGAGATTCAATTAGAGAATCACCCGGCAGTCGCTTTGCAGACTGCAACGAACCTTGGCCATGAAGGTATGCAGTCGGCACAACGCAGAGCCATTGGTTTGCTTTTATGCAGCACGCACGACACAACACAGAGAATATCAGAATTACTGAGTGACTGTGCAATTACCGATGTGAGTCTTAGTACTTATTTAGAGGAATGCACACAGCCAATACGCGATATTATTGCACTGTTTGATATGAAAACTTTGGAGGACTTAACTACGTTTAGAGCTGCAAATAAAAAGTTTATTGAACATATTCTAATATCGGGGAGGCCTATTGCGATTACGAAGGAGGACTTACCTGCAATAGCAAAATTGCACGTTACATTTTTTGAGGCTGAATTTATCCAGCACGAAGCCAGACCTCCAATGCCGGAAAAATTTGACATTAAGAACATTGCAGAAAGTAATGATTACGAAACCCTCTTTTGGGTTCTTAAAAAGAATATGGCAGGGTTAACTACAGAGTGGGATGATGCGCGAAACGTCAGTCGACCTTTTGAAAATGGTGTATTTAGATTTAATGAGAAAGGTACTAAAGACGGCAACCAACGTATGCTTGCGTACATTGATCGTCCGGGTCTCACTAGACATGATGCTTTGCATGCGTTTGATCAAATTCTCAAATTACAAAGCGCATCCGGCTTAAGCCCTACGCAATTTTACAATAATATTTTGCATCGTGTTGCGATGGATGGCGCGCAGTATTCTGAGGGCACGGCACATCATCATCTCAATGCTATTGCACAATCCATCAATTTGGACTTTGAAACAATGCAAAAAAATGCAGCACGATTTAAGGGCATTGCCCGACTTCAGGAATTAGTTGTGCTTTTCAATAGTTCAGATCAGATATTTGAATCGTGGGGAAGCTTGAAGAAGTATGCAGAATTGTCACATATGCTCGAACAAGCGGAGGGTCTTGAGAAACTTCAGGAGTATAGGGCACAAGGAAAAAATGAACTGTGTGATTTTGCAGAAATGCTCGCATTTCATCCAAATAGCCAAGTGAGCATTGCGCATGTCATGGAGTTTGTGGAAAATCCCGCACGTTTTTTGGATCATGCAGACTCCCATACTCCCGATGAAGTGCACAATAGAAAAAAGCCCACGAATTATGTGATCATTCCCAATCTTGATCTCACAGCAGAGCAATTGCGCGATGCACTGGTGGAGGGATACTTGGATCAACTGCAGCAATTCAGACCGCTGGAAATCCGCTACACAGTGCCAAAAAACAAAAATGCACCAACGAACACGCGTGATGCATTAAAACTTGCGATAGGATCGAAGAGAATGGATGTTCCGGGTAAGGCGAAGAACTCGGAAAAGGTTTTCGGAAGAGCAAATGCAGAACTGAAAAAGCACGGTTTGAATCTACAGAGTTACCTAGCCGGCGAAGAAGTCAGCTCTGATATTAAAGGGGAAGTGGATGCTGCTCTTCTCGCAATCGTGCATGATGAAGCTATAGGAATGGAAAAACCGGAAATGGTCACGCTGGTTGCAAAAATAAATCTGAAGAGCAGTCCGGATGGAGTACTCGCAGGGAATGATACGGCTTGCTGCATGCCTTTCGGCTCTGGAAAGAACAATGTCTACATGTTTAATCCTGGCACGGCAGTATTTACACTGCAGCTGGTCAATGCAGATGGCACGACGCGCACAATTGCACAGAGCCTGATGACACGGGATAAAGATATCAAAACCAATATTGCCGATGTAGTTAGCCGGTTGCAGAAAAGCGGAGAGAAGATGAACGACATTATCCCTGAGGAAGTATTGATGGAGGAACAGAGCTTTGCTTCTGCAGATAATGTCGAAGTGGCGCCAAACTATAAAGGTAACGAATGGCCGTCTCTGATACAAAATGTGTACGGTGATTTCTTCTTTGAATACATGAAACGATACGCTGAGGCTGACGGTTTGCACGCCGATCATATTCCTATCGGAAAGGGATACTCCGATGCTATGACGAATCTGCCGACTATCCCGAATACCTTTGCACCCGAGGCACCCGTTGGATACTCCGATAAATTACATGAAGAAGTCTATTCATTGGATATACGGACACCGAAATATTCTGATGATGCCAAACAGGTAACCGAGCATGAAAAACCTCAGGGGACCGTGCAGCCTCAGATATCCGTCCGGGGTGTTGATTTTCTTGATTTTACAGATACGCTCCCGATTGCGTATCTTGAGGGGAAAGCTTACTCGGATAATGAGTCTCTCATGGTGTATTTGCACAACATTGAGAATGGTCTGATAGCCAAAGATATAAACAACACGATGAAAGGTAGACCGAATATGAGTTTGAAGTATCGCGATGACAATGGGAAAGTCCGGGGGTACCTCTTGGCGTACGAAGGAGTGCTTGATAAGAGAAACAATGAACGCGCTTTGTATATCGCTGATCTTGCTTCGGACAGAGAGAATCCTCGCGCGGGCGGCAGCCTGATTAAAGCGTTTGTCGAACAATATAAAAATGAGTACCTTGCAAAGGGAGACATGATTCCTTTGTACATGGAAGCGAGGGAACAAACTTCGTATCGTATTATTCAGCGGCAATTGGAGAAAATTGCAGAAGAGACAGGTATTGAACTGGAACTGGAAGAATTGCCGACATATCAAAGCGGTGCAGACACCATGCACCCTGTCCTGATCAGACCTAGGCTGCGATCTTCGTGACCTCCCTCCCTCTAAAATACTCTTCGTACTGCCGAAAAATACCATCGGCGACTTCTTCTTTTTCGCCCGATGTATCGACGAATATCGTCGAAGGATCTTCGACGGATTTGTAGTGCGCGTAGACTCTCCGCTGGAAGTTCTCCATCTCAAACAGGTCCCTATGTTCTCTGTGCCCGATGCGTTCCATGCAGATATCAAACGGCGGGAGCGTGATGAAGGAGAGATCGGGTTTCGGGAATTTTTCGTTGATCGCCGTCAACCACGCTCGGTCGATTCCCTGCGCTACTCCGTAGACGATGGTGGAGAGTGCGTAGCGATCCGACACGACGATCTGTCCTTTGCGCAGTGCCGGTTCGATCACCGTGGAAACGTGGTGCGCACGGTCGGCGCAAAAGAGTAACTGAATGGCGTCCGGCGATGGAAGGGAGTCGCCGTTAAGCATGGAGCGGATCTCCTTTCCGATCGCGCTCTCCGTTGGCTCTGCAGTGAGCAACACGTTACTGCCCTTGGCGCGCAGATGTTCCACAAAGAGCGTGCTTTGGCGGGTGGTTCCGGAGCCATCGGGGCCTTCGAAGACGATGAAGCGACCGCTCATAGTTGACGAATTCTAGCTCGCTTAGACTATTCAAGCAAACAGACGGTTAGGAAAGTCGGGCAAGTTAGGCGAACTTCAAAAAACACTCAAAATATGCTATAATCTGATGATAACCCAAAATCCCATGGGCCCAGTAGATCTCATTCGCCATCCGCTGATTTTCACCGGCATCACCCTCCCGGACTTCGTCCGGTGGTACTTCTGGGAGCAACCGCGCAAGATCCTACTTACGTACCTTGCCTATTTGCGGGCTTTTCTGGAAATTTTCTCGTTCCTGTTCCTTCTAAGGACTCTTTTTGCACCTTGGCGGCAGATTTCCGACGTCTACACATCCAACGGTTTCAACATCGGAAGATTCATGGAAACACTGACGCTCAATATGGTCAGCCGTGTCATTGGATTCCTCTTTCGGTCAATAACGATTGCGATCGGCATTGTTTTTCTACTCGCATTATCGATTCTTTTCATGGCATTCCTCGGTATCTGGGTGGTGTTTCCCGTCGCGTTTTGGATTGCACTGAGTTACGTCGTTAGTGCTGCACTTTGATCCCATGCAAATTACTTTTGATCCATCGGCTACCCGCGTCTTCGTTGCACGCACCTTGCGCATATTCGTGGAAGGGCCGATTGCCGTTGCGATTGCTCTCATTTGTCTCGGAATCGTACTGATTGAGGATCTTCGGGGTAACACACTCTCGCATGTGATCGTTGCGATTGTACTGCTCGTATTTTCCTATTTCATCATTCGCAACTTTATCGCAGATATGTTGGAGAATGACGAACGCAAACCCTCCAGTAAGAAAAACACAGCCTGCCTGCTCTCGGTGGATATCTTGCGAAGGTACCCGATGCACGAGCGTACATCCTTTGCGCTTTTGGAAGCCGCGGTGCGAACAAGCCGCGGGCATTTTGTCCTCGATGAAATGGGATTAACAAGTGCGCGCCTATTGGAAATCGCCAAGCGTGAGCTCAGTAGCGAGAACATTGTCCAGCTGCTTTCCGAGGCGACGGACAACATGGAACGCTTTGGAGCTCGGAAATTGAATGCCGGCATCATCCTGTACACGATTTTCCAGCGCAAGGGAGCCTTTGAGCAGCTCATCAATGGCTTGGATCTCTCGCTCGATGATATGGAGATGATCGTAAAATGGGAGAACTATCACCACATGGTCTGGAAGAAGGATGCACCGTGGACGCCTGCGGGACTGACGAAGACTTTTGGAGGAATCGGACGCAAGTGGGTGACGGGATATAACAGCGTGCTCGATAGCATCACCAAGGATCTCTCTCAGAACATTCTTTACCGCGCGCAGCGCAAAGTCGTCATTCATTTGGAGCAACTCAAAAGTGCGCTGCACATCATGGCGCGCGATTCGAAGAATAACATGATCATCACGGGTGATGACGGGAGTGGAAAGGAAACATTCGTCGATAATATCGCGTATTACCTTCGCACGCTGGAGAGCAAGAAAGGATTTGCCTACACGCATGTCCTCAAGTTAAAAGCGGAGGATCTGCTCTCTGGCGAACACAACCCCGATACGGTGCTGTTGCAGGCACTCAAACGCGCTGAGAAACAGGGTCGCTATGTTCTGGTGATCGAGAATATCGGGCTGTTCCTCCAGTCGGGTGACTCCAAGATCACCGGAGTATTAAGTAAGTTCCTGCAGGCAAAAAGCATTGTAGTCATCGGTATTGCTGAGAGTAAGGACTACCACCGGTACATCAAGACGAACCCCGCGCTCGACAACCAATTTGAGACGATCATATTGGACCCGACGTCTTTCGGAGACACCATGTCGGTGGTTATGGAGGAGTATTTCTCCATCGAAGATCGAGAGAAGATGCACGTTACATACAAGGCGATTCGTGCGATCGTGCAGCTTGCAGACCGGTACATTGGCAAGGGGGCGTTTCCGGGGAAAGCAATCGATTTGCTGCGCGATACCGTTGCGTATGCCAAGGAGAACGGCGATGTCTACGTCACAGAGGACAATGTCCGTACCATGGTTTCGCTGCGCGCACATATGGACGTGACCGGAGCAGATGAGCACAAGAGAGCAGTTTTACGGACGCTCGAAGAGGAGATCGGGAAGGAGATTATTGGCCAGCAATTTGCTATCACAGCGATCTGCAACTCTTTGAAGCGCGCAAGTGCGGATCTTAAAACCCGCGATCGTCCCGTCGGAACGTTTCTGTTTCTCGGTCCGACCGGTGTTGGAAAAACGCAGACTGCGAAGGTGCTCGCGCACACGTACTTCGGCTCGGCAGAAAACATGATCCGTTTGGATATGAATGAATACGGAAATCCGGATTCCGTAAATATGCTCATTGGCTCCAGCGACCCGCGGTTCCCCGCAGAGGGGTACCTGACACGCGCCGTTCAGGACAAGCCGTTCTCTCTGGTGCTTCTTGATGAGATCGAGAAAGCCGATAAGAAAGTGCTCAACGTTTTCCTGCAGATTCTTGATGAAGGGCATCTGATCGACGGGCAGGGTGTGAAGACGGATTTCCGCAATACGATTATCATTGCGACGAGCAATGCGGGCGCTGCGTTCATTGTCCAATTTTTGCAGAGCCATCCGGATCCGGAAAAATCAACGTTTAAAAAGGCGCTGCTCGATGAACTCATGAAATCAGGAAACTATTCTCCGGAGTTCCTCAACCGTTTCGATGATGTGATCCTCTATTTGCCTCTCAACATGGCCGATACGATCCGCGTTGCTTCGATGATGATTCAATCCGTCATTGAAGAATTGGAAAGAAATAAAGGCATCGTCGTGCAGATCGATGAAGATGCCGTCGCGGCGATTGCGAGCAAGGGTTACAGTCCCGAATTCGGCGCGCGCGAAATGCGAAGAGCAATCACCGATACACTCGAAACCTTTGTCGCCGATTACATGTTAAACCACGACGTAAAACGGGGGGATGTCATCCGAATTACACGCAGAGATCTGGGATGTTAGAGTGGACAGCGAAGAGCCCTGAACTACTCTTCTAACAGTTTTGCGCTGCCATACCTGCTTACTTCAACAATATTAGTCGGCCTATATGGTTCAACAAATTGTTGATTGAGATGGGCAGCTTCTTCATCCATAGCGATCTCATGCATATCTGGGTCAAATGTATCCATAGCCGCGCTATTTTACTGATGCAACTTCTCGAGTCAATCGTTTATTTTCCAAATTGTTACTTTTCCCCGTATACGCCGTAGTACCTGTCAGAAACACTCTTTGCTTTGTTCTTTTCCATCATAAAACGCTGTATCATGTCGGCCTCATGACGACAGACGAAACACTGGTCTTGCGGTACCGAGACGGCGACGCATCTGCCTTCGAGGAACTCTATGAGCGCTATGTGCGCAGGATCTACGATTATGTCTATTATAAGACGCACCAGAAGCAACTGACAGAAGATATCGTCAGTCAGACGTTTCTACAGGCACTCGAGAAGATCTCCGCATTTCGCTCGCAAAAAGGCGTCTTCTCCGCATGGTTGCATCGCATTGCAAGAAACCTCGTTATCGACCACTACCGTGCGCAGCACCCAACGAAAGACATCGAAGACGTTTGGGATCTCTCGTCTGATGACGACGTTGTAGCCGATACCGATACCCGTCTGAAGATCGAGTCGGTTCGCGCCGTACTTGCGAAATTGAAGCCCGCGCAACGCGAAGTCGTACTGCTGAGGCTCTGGAACGGCTACGCATTTAAAGAGATCGCCGCCATGCTCGGGACAACCGAGGGCGCCTGCAAGATGAATTATAAACGGGCGTTGCACACGGTGCGTTCAGAGCTGTTGGTTCTTCTTTTTCTTTCTTTACTCTCTCATTCATGAACGATCAGAACATCAAAGATATTGTCGACGAACTGATTGCGCATGAACCCGCTCTCGCGAAGCATCGAAAGATACTTCTGCGTCAGATCAGCGCCATCGTTGCAGCGAAGCCTGACACGCGTTTCAGTTCTGCATTCAAGCAGCGACTTCTCAAGGATATTCGTCTCCAAATTCCTTCCAAATTCGTATCTTCATCCCCATTCCTCTCTATGAATAAATTTCTCTATGCATTCGGCGGCGCGGCCGTCGCGTCACTCGTACTCTTTATTACTGTCATCCACCCGGTGGTACCGGGTCTTCCCGGAGGACCGGCACTACCTTCACTGCGGGACGATGACTCTGCCATGGCGCCGGCCAACGCACTTTCTGATGAAGCATTCGGCAATCTCGTTGCCGACGACAGTGGAAGTCCCCGACCCCAAAGCGGGGGAGGCGGCCCTGCCATTGGTCTTGGTGGTGGCGGAATGCCACCGATGATGGATACAACTTCCATCGCGCCGGATAGTAAAATGATTGCCCCATATCCGGATTCATATACCGCGGTTGAATACTCGTACGAGGGCACCATTGATCTCGGTGACCAGACGTCTGTGACTGTTTTGCGTCGTATCCCTGCAAACGGTTCTTCCAATGCGAATTTGCTTGGAGGCACGTTTGTGAGCGATGTGCTCGATGTTTCCACGTTGGGCGCTCTCAATGTGATTAATGTTACGCTCAGCGAGAGCGGACCGGAACCCTTGAACGTCTATACGGATTTCGTCGACGGTTCGCTCAGCATCAACCGCCAGACTGATTACAGTTTGCGGCCGGATGCCAATTGTAAAGATGATGTCTGCTTTCAGCAGCATCGCTTGAAGGAATCCGATATGTTAGCCGATGAAAAGGCAATTGAAATCGCAAGCGCTTTCCTCCGTAAACTCGGTGTGAATGCCGCCCTCTATGGGGAACCCAGTCTTCTCTACGACTGGAGGACACAGCGCGCTATGATGCCGGTAAGCAGTGATTTCTACTACCCGGAATCCATCGAAGTTTCATTTCCGTATCTTCTAAGCGGTACTCCTGTGTACGATGAATGGGGAAACCCCGTCGGAGTGAATGTGACGGTGGATGTGCGTTTGCGTACCGCTACCGGTGTCTATGGTTTGCGGACCATGCAAATGGAGTCTTCTGAGTACGCAGCCGTGACGGATCCCGCAGTGCTTAAAGAAGCGATTGCCGAAGGCGGAAACAACATGTGGATACCCGAAGATGCAACGCGCATACAGGCGACGCTCAGTGACCCGAAGCAAGTGTTCCTGCGCTACTACAAATATGATCAAGAAAAGCAGCTATCGTACGAACTCTACGTTCCTGCACTTGCGTTTCCGGTGAAGGCGATGCCGGAGGGCAGTTACGAACAGCGCAAGGCTGTCGTCGTGCCACTTGCTGCTGAATTGCTGCAGACCGGCGACGACAGAATGATCAAGCCTATGCCGATGGATGTGCCGACTGCGCCTCCTTCGGGAATCATGATGAAGCCGATGGAGGATGGTGTTGAGGAGTAGATGCTTTTCTGGAACCTTACCAAAAGCCCCTCTCCGCGTTGGTGGAGAAGGGCTTTTCTGTAGGGCTGAGGTCGAATTAGAATCCTCCCATTCCTCCCATGCCCCCGCCTCCCATTGCCGCGGCAGCACTTGCGGCGCTTGGTTCTTTGGGGATCTCTGCGATTGCAGCCTCGAGTGTGAGGAACATCGATGCGACGGACGCGGCGTTTTCAAGAGCGCTGCGCGTCACCTTTTTTGGGTCGATGACCATGGCTTTCACAAGGTCTTCATACTGGCCGGTCAGAGCGTTATAGCCCTCAAAGCCTTTCAAGTTTTTTACTTTGTCGACCACGACGTCTCCTGCAACACCGGCATTGAACGCAATGTTCATGAGCGGTGCCGTCAGTGCGCCCTTTACGATCTGCACACCGAGTTGCTCGTCGGGGTTTTTCAGTGTTATTTCGAGTTTTTCCAGTACGGGGATAGCACGGATAAATGCCACGCCTCCGCCGGGGAGGATTCCCTCTTCAGCAGCCGCGCGCGTCGCGGACAGCGCGTCTTCCACGCGGTGCTGGCGTTCCTTCTGTTCCACTTCGGTTGCGGCACCTACCTGGATCACAGCAACACCTCCGGTCAGCTTTGCGAGTCGTTCCATGAGTTTCTCTCGATCGAAGTCACTCTTCGTGTTTTCGATTTCGTTCTTGATCTGATTGATGCGGAAATCGATGTCCTTCTTCTTGCCCTTGCCGCCGACGATGGTCGTGTCTTCCTTCGTGGAAATAACGCGGTCGCATCTACCGAGGTCCGCAACGTCTGCGTTCTCAAGTTTCAGTCCGACTTCCTCAGAGATCACGCGTCCTCCCGTCAGAGCGGCGATGTCCGCGAGGATTGCCTTGCGGCGATCACCGAAGGCGGGAGCTTTGACTGCTAGCGCGCTGAATGTTCCGCGTAACTTGTTGACGATCAGTGTGGCAAGCGCTTCGCCCTCCATACTTTCGCAGATGATGACGATCTCCTTTTTCCCGCTGCTTGCGAGTTTTTCGAGCAGTGGAAGAATCTCCTGTATGGAACTGATCTTCCTGTCGGTGATCAGAATTGCAGGGCTCTCGTACAAGGCCTCCATGCGTCCGGTATCGGTGACGAAGTAGGGCGAGATGTACCCGTTATCAAACTGCATTCCCTCGACGTACTCGTGTTCGATGCCGAGCGTTTGTCCCTTGTCGACGGTTACGACGCCGCCGCTTCCCACCTTGGCGATCACTTCCGCGATCACGTCGCCGATCTCTTCATCCTGTGCAGAAATATTTGCAACGGCTTTGAGTGATGCGATGTCCTTTTCGGAAATATTCTTTTTCATTTTATCAAGTGCTTCGTCGATTGCTGTAACCGCTTTGTCGATGCCTCGTTTCACCGAGATCGCATTAGCGCCTTTCTGCAAGTGTTTTAAGCCCTCACTCATGATGGCGTAGGCGAGAACGGTTGCCGTGGTCGTACCGTCTCCTGCCGCGTCATTGGTCTTGGTTGCCGCTTCTTTCACCAGCTGTGCGCCCATATTTTCGAACTTGTCTTCCAGTTCGATTTCCTTTGCAACGGTGACGCCGTCTTTGGTGACGGTCGGTCCGCCGTAGCTTTTTTCGATCAGGACATTTCTGCCCTTGGGTCCCATTGTTGCGGCGACAGCGTCCGCGAGTTTCTTAACGCCGACGAGAATCTTCTCGCGCGCTTCTTTACCGAAGATAATTTCTTTAGCCATAGTGCTTGGGGTTAGGGGGTAGAGTTAGGAATTGGAATCTAGGCGATTTTTGCACGGATGGAATCCATCGAGAGGAACTTCACTTCTTTCTTCTTGCCTTCCTTCGTCGTCAGCTCGATGTCTTCACCGGCATATTTACCAAAGACGACTTTTTCGCCCACCTTGAAGAACTTGCTCGGATTCTTACACTCTTCTTCATGACCTTCGCCGTTGCCTACGGCGATCACGGTTCCGACTGTGGATTTATCTCCTTTTGCGGTATCGGGGATGACGATGCCGGACTTCGTCATGGTTTCCATTTCTTCCGGAACGACGGCGATATGGTCGCCGAAGGGTTGGATCTTGACGGTAAACTGCGGTGCGCTTGCCATAGAATGTGTGGTGAGAGAGTAGAAAGGTGTGATGTAACCCGCTGCAAAAGTCGCTAACAGAGAGTCACTTGCAACGTATTAGCAGTCGGTATTTTAGAGTGCTAATTCAGAGAGTCAAGAAGTCGGAAGATTTTTTGTGGTGCGGTGACGAGCTGCACGAGGCACTCATCCGAAGGATAGAATGATAAAAACGGTTGTGGCTGTTTCCCACGGGGAGAGATTTACTCATGGTCGTGACTGGCGTCCGCCCAGAAGACGAACGTGAAGACCTTGTGACCTCCGCCGAGGTCGCGCTCGTAGAGCGATACCTTTTCATTTGAGGATTTTCTCAGCTCCTTGCCCCACTGTGGTGGACCGTCCAGATCAATATCACTCTTCGCCTGCGGCGTAGTGGAGGAACCGATGGTGGAGGAACCGTCGAGGTGCGCGTAGATGGTCTCCAGCATTTCGTAGTCATGTGAATTCGGGTGCTGGTTGCTTGCGGGGTCGCTTGTGTAGTCCATGCAGGTGCCTAGGTTCGGGTTGCCGAAGTCTTCGTCTTGGTGATCGAGACCGAAAACATGACCAACTTCTTGGCACATCACAAGGTTCTTCCATGCGGGGGTGTTGTAGGTTGGCTTGTTGAAGTACGTGTCGTTCATCTTTACGGTACCCTGCGTTATGTGCGATCCGCTTGCCCAGACTGAGGCGATCCCTAGCCATCCGTTATTGCCGTATTTAGCATTACAAATCTCCGCGCGCCCTGCCGTTGGGCGGCAGTTCTTGTGACCTTGACCCGTGACGACGGTCGTATCCAGAATGCTTGACGCGGACCAGTCGGTGGATGTCGTTGCGAGATACGTGTCCCATACTGTAGAGACATTATCACCGAGTTTCAAAGTAAAGGGATTGTTGGTACGCGCCCAATGGTACCCGCTCCAAGAGTGGGTGGCGGAGACGATTTGTGGAGAAACAAGTAGAACGAGAGCGATTGCAGATGCGAAGGTAAAAACTTTGAAGGATGTATGCATGACTCAGAAGTAAGAAGGATAATTTGTGCACTATGGTACACGACTGGTGTTTATTGGTAAAGCAGTGTCGGCTATTGGCGTAGGAGGTATACTGTACATATGTATTATACTGCCTTTTCACTGTGTTTTTCCTAAAAATACAGAATTGCGCATTTACTCAAGATTCTACTTTAAATTGCCTTTACATGTCGAAAGAGAATCGTAGTATTATCTCTAACATAGTCTTCCCACCCCCTACTATGATTCATTGTTTTACAAAAAAGGCACTCATAAGGAGTTTCTATCCGAGAAACGTCCTTATGGTATTCGCTGCACTTATATCGGCAGGCTTTTTCGTTCCAACGACAAGCGCAGCAACACTTCTTTCTGATGGGTTCGGCACAGGATCCAGCGATAATGATATTCCTAACTGGGAAGAGTCGGGCACCGATAGTGATTCTCATACATTGGCGAAAAGTCCTTCGGGAAGTGACGATGATACCGTCAGTCCTGACGGTGAGAGATTTGCAAGAGTCGGGAATGGTGAATGGACGTGTAGGCAAGTGGATGCCACAGGGTATGGTACATTACTACTTTCGTATTATTTCCGCGGAGATAAAGATGCAGAAGATGATGAGTTTGGTGGAATTGTAGAATACTTCACAGGAGGTACATGTGACTCCCCAGCGGGTCTCGCCACTCTGGCAACACATGAGCTTGACGATGGGAATGATGGCAGTAGTCCATGGAGTTCTCTCCAATCAATCGGACTTCCTGGCAGCTTGGATGGCAGCTTGTTTTTCATTCGATTCCGAAACACTGCAGATAGTTCCAACGAAGATTTCCGCGTAGATGCAGTTCTTGTGACGGGTGATGCCAGCTCTTCGAGTTCTTCCT
>CAYGDT010000001.1:0-41504 GCA_964348745.1 uncultured Candidatus Peribacteria bacterium | reverse complement strand
CTTCATCAAGCAGTTCCTCGAGTGAAAGCTCTTCATCAAGCAGTTCCTCGAGTGAAAGCTCTTCATCAAGCAGTTCCTCGAGTGAGAGTTCATCGAGTATCAGCAATGAAGAAGAAACTGACGATAGCGGGATCCAGGGGTCACGGTATCGCAGACAAAATCTTGTTCGCTACCTCATTGGACTGTCGAACGTAGGGTTTGGCGACGTGGGAGTCGCACCGAGCGGATTCGGAGGACCTGGACCCGGAGCCGGAACTGGCGAACTTACAGATGAACAGATGGCTACTTTGTGTACGGTTCGCGAGAAGATCAACCTGCTTCAGTTCTTTGACATCGTCGGATTTATGGCGGAGAACTATGCCCGTGCCTTTGACGTCAAGGAGGAACTGATTGAGGATATTCTAGAAAACGGTCACCCTGCCTGCGGTGCCATTGATGCTGCGCGCTTGGAGGAAGAGCGCCTCTCCGAGATTGACGCCAAAAAGGCTGAGCAGGAGAAGATCGCCATGGAGATTGCAGCGCGCGAGGCTTTTAGGCCGAAGCCAATCAACTTCGCCGTCGGTGAAGACGGTTACCCGGTCTCCAGTGACATGGTGTGGAATGCCTGTATCCGTAACGTACAACTCTTTATTGATGGTCAGGACAGACCGGTGAACTGCCGCCGCTACCATCGCGGACACTCCTGGGAGCACCCAGATACACTCATATCCTTTGACTGGTCAGATCGTTTCGTGAAGCGTGTCGGTGTTCACGGTTACACAGTCGCCACCTACACCGTACCCACACCGGATATTCTCATGGTCAAAGATTTGACTGTGGTCAACGGCAACGTTGTTGCTAAGTACATCTTACCAATGACGCAGTATATCGCGCAGAGGGGTAAGTTTCTGTATGATAAGCTTATCGTAAAGAACGAGACCGTTGATCCAGTTGTTCTCGATGAGGAGACTATTGTTATCTCAGTGGAGGAGGACGAGACCGCTGTCTTAAGCGAGCAGACTACCATCGTTGAATAAATTCGATCGGATGAATAGTCCATTTTGATGCTTCTTCCTTCGACGGACGGGATGCTGGTGCATAGACAGTATGTCTAACCGGCTCCCGTTTCCAATCGATCTGTAAATGCAGGTGAACGCCGCTCGAGCGACCAGTTGAACCCGCTCTACCGATGATTGTTCCCGGAGCGACGTCCTGACCTTCCCGTACGCTTACGGATTCAAGATGTCCATAGATAGATACAATCTCGTTTCCATCAGGTAATCTATGCAGAATCATGACGAAGTTCCCGAGGGATTCATCAGTACCAGTGGCGTGCACCCGACCGCCTGCGACGGAACCGACAGGCGTACCTGCCGCGAGCTTAAGGTCTATGCCAGGGTGTGTACCTTGGAACTCTCCAGAGTCCGCGTGGTAGCGACCAAAGAAGCGCGTTGAGTAGAAGAGCTTTTCGGTGACGATGGGGATGTTCACTTCCTGCAGATCACGGGAAAGGTCATACATAGGTGTGGTTAGCCTGCTTATGTCATAGGCTGGAACAGGTACGAAATCCGAAGGTCCCATTTCATCGTATGACCGGTTCCACTCAGCAGACGAGCGCATGTCGCCCCAGTCTGGCGTTTTTGCTACGGGGTATATGGCATTGCCCAGCTCCGGAAACTTCGCTTCGGTAGCGGCTGGCAGGACTGCAATTTCCTCCGATAATCGAATGTGTCTTCGTTGCCTCGGAATATGTTGAATAGAAGTATTTCGCTCTGTCTTCAGTTTCGGAACTGGCACGTAAGCTTCCACAGGATCAGCTCTTTCCAAAATGGTAGTCACTTCAATATCTGGAAGCAGTCGTGAGAGCGAGGATGAGACCTCGGCTGGTTCGGCATCTACCGCGACAAGCATCGTCTGCGTTTGCATGAAATGAGCTTCGTATGGGATGTGTCTTTCATCATCGGAGCGTATCAGCGCAGCGGAGCAGATCAACAATGTTGATAGCAGCATGCGACCGCCGCACTTCGTACGGAAGAATGATATTACGCCCTTTAGCATCAGTGTTAATGTTGGTTTAATATATAATTATACAATATTTACATGATTATTACAATATCTATAAATCCAGTCTAAAAGTGAAATGCACGCTAAATTCCCCTTTGAAAGGCGATCCAATTAAGTATGGAATGATGGAAGATTTCTGTGAAGCAAATTCTACAATTGTGGTGAAAGGAACAGGGTCGATCTGAAAATAGATATTGATGCAAAAATGTCTTCTTCTGTACTACTCTTTCTTCGTTGCCGACCCGCCTTCGTCCCGCTTGTGCGGGACTACGGACGGGCAGGCATGGCGGAATTATTGTTTCTGAGTTTATTTTCTGTGGTACTCTTTCTTCGTTGCCGACGTGGCGGAATTGGTAGACGCGCACGCTTCAGGAGCGTGTGAGAGCAATCTCGTGAGAGTTCGATTCTCTCCGCCGGCACCACGTAAAATTGCGCGCAGCGAAGCGAGCAGCTATTTTACGTGGGACGTGGCGGCGTAGCCGCTATACGTCCCTGCGCGCAACCACGTGGCGCTGCCATTGGTGTGGGATTATCCAGAACAGATCGTGATTGCATATTAAAATATTTATGCTATAATTCTAATATGACTGATAGAATACCTAAGAGTAGGTACGTTCCACCAAAGGTTGTTAGACATGCTACCAGCGAAGGAGATAAGAAAATAAGTCAACGCGGAGCCGTATCAGCTAAAGTTGATGAGTGCAGAGAATCTATTTTACATTGTGTGTTCACACATGATGGTGTCACTGTTGCTGATATACTTAGTGAAGTCGATTTACCTGATACAAATAGATATAGAGTTGCAGTGAGAAATCTTCTCAATGATCATTATAATGTAGAGGTTGGGACTAAGGATTCAGGCAGGCATCCCCACAGGATACGCGAGAATGTGTATTTCCGTCTAGGCAGTCGTGAATAGTTGATATTTCGGACAATATATCCGAATCAGTGTTTCCCTGTTTTTGAGCAACCTGAAGTGCGTAGAGAAAGTTGCGTAATTGAGTGAGAATGTAAGGAATCTGCCACATGAAATACATTTGGACTGCGTGTACGATGACTCCGATGCGTTTCACAATTCCGTCCGGCGGCTTTCGATGGACGTGGAACGATGCGTGTCAGTGGGCGGTACTTGCATTGCTGGTCTTTGCCGTTCTCTGGCGCGGAGGTAAAAGTTTGGATGCAACGTGGATACTCTGTGGCGTAGCAACAATCGTCACCTTAATTTCGCACACACTTGCGCGCCGCAAGGAGAAAAGCGATGTTCCCTTGTTCCTCTGGCTCATGATGATGGCATTCATCGTAATGACAGCCATAAGCTACATATATTCCTCCACGCGCAATTACGGTCTCGACGAAGTCTTCAGTACCGGATCACTGGGGTTACTGTTCTTCTGGGCTGCGCGCGAGGCGTTCGATGAAGGCACCGCAAAATTATTCTTCGCACGATTCGTGCGGACATTCTCTATAACCACTGTCGGCGCGTGCGTCATTGGTTTGCTGGTCTATGTCTTTCAGCCGGTCAACAGGTTCGTCGGTTCGTTCTTCGATTACCGTTTCCACACCGATTACTGGCCAAATGCTTGGGCGCAATTTTTGCTCCTCGCTTGGCCGGTTGTATTGTACTGGACTCTGCGTGATTTCAGATTAAATCTTCGATCCACTCGTGGACACGTGGAATTTCTCGTGCGCACGGCGGTAACAGGTCTGGTTTTTTCCTGTCTTCTTCTTTCGTACTCTCGCGGGGGGATTTTAGTCTTTGCGGCACAGTTTGCGTTGTGGGGCGGTATTGTTTACATCAAGTCTGGGAAGTCGTTTCCACTGAGAAGCATCATCCCATACATAGCGGCCTACGTCGTTATCGCTACGCTTATTTTTAGCGCCACGAATGCGCTGCGTTCACGCCTGTACGAAGTGCAGGAGATTGGCGAAAAGGTGACACTCACTGCAGCAGAAGGCAGCAGCTCTGTAAGCGAGCGCGTGCAGTTCTGGTCACAAGCACTTACACTCTCGGCAGAGAAACCGGTTCTCGGCTGGGGTCCCTACAGTTTTCGCTTTATACAGCCAAAATTGCAGTCTAGTATCCTTGCGACTTCAGATCATCCGCATAATGTGTTTCTTAAATTTTTGGTGGAGCGCGGCTTGTTCGCCATGGTGCTCTTTGTATTGATCATTGGAACGGTTTTGTACAGGGCTTTGCGTAAACTGCGACAAGCGGCGGTAGCAGATGAGAAGAAGGCATTTTCGCTCCACATAATGATCTTCCTTGGTATTTTCGGCGTGGTCGCGCATAACATGATTGATTACAATGTGCAGTTTGTCGGGATCGCGCTTCCATTCTGGCTACTGCTCGGAATTTTGGTTGCATATTCCTCAGGTTCGTATGCACGCACTTCGCATACAACCATCTCACGCTGTACAGAAATTCTGCTCGCGACAGCATTGCTCTTACTAGCTATCTATGAGGGATTCTTTCTTGTCATTACTTCCGTTGGTCGCCAAGCGGAGAGTAGGCAGGACACAGAGGTTGCATTGCAGTGGTTTGATCGTGCTGGCGGTGAACTCTTCACGCGGGATGTACACCTCAGTCGCACGGCATTGCTGATGAATTCCGGTAAATTTACAGAGGCGCAAGATGCACTTGATGTATACATCGCAGCGAATCCAGAGGACTATCGTGCGTGGGTGCGGCAAGCCGATCTGGCTTCCGTACGCGGGGAACGTCAGCTTGCAATTGAGTGGTATCGCAAGGCGCTGGACCGCGGCCGCTTCAATGACCTTGGTATTCTATATGGGGCATACCTCTTATCGGAGCAAGAGTCAGAAATCACTGCGCAGCGCCCGTTTATAGACGGTCTTCTTGCCGACTACGCGAAGGCAATCGAACGGAATACTCACTATATCGATCTCTCTCTCAACGTCGAACAGTTTGTTGTGATCTGTACCATCATGGCGAGAGTCTACCCAGCCGAAGCTCCACGTTATCAGGTGATGGCTGCAAAGGCCGATTACCATGCGAATCTGGAACGGGAGAAATTAAGGAGCAGAACACCGGGACTTCTGTGGTAAGAATTGCGAATTGCGCAAAAAAAATAATTCTCAATTTGCAATTCTCAATTCTCAATTTGTTCTATAATAACAACATGAAGAAAACCATTCTCCTCCTTTCAGCACTTCTGCTCTTACCAGCATGCAAAGGCAAACAGCCGGAACCCGAAGTGCAGCAGATCCAATACGGCATGCCGAAAGACGGGCAGGTGGTAGATGCGAATCATGGTAGAGAAACGTCGCTAGCGTATGGTGCCATGGCAGGAGTCAATGGAACGCCGGCAAACGGCGTTGCTCAGGCGCATAGCTTCGAAGACGGGCACTACCTACACACGATTCAATTGAATATCGAGGCAGCTCCGGATGGTTCCTACTACGAAGGGTGGATCTCCAAAGAAGGCGCGAGTCCGGTTTCGACTGGTCAGTTGACCAATGCCATGGGTGACGTGCGCCACAGTGTGCGCTTCGAGGCGCAAAAGGACTTCACCGGATACTTGAATGTGACCGTCACACTGGAGAAGGATGATGGGAATCCTGCTCCAAGCGATCGTGTTGCAGAGGGGGTAATGCGGGTGACGGAGCGGTAGATGGAATTAAGGTGCCGCTGGTAATGAATTCCACGCATCTTCCCATGCATCTTCGTTAAATTCTATCTGGAAGCGAGCTAAGTTATCCGCAGCTTGTTGGCACAATAGATAGTATTGCTGGCGTAATCCAAGCTGCAGATCGACCGGATATCTTCGGCAGTAAAGCAGATCAAGAATCGTATGCATTCGTACAACAAGAGACGACAGTGGTTCATCTTCTTCATCGATCGGGCATCCTCGATTAAAGACCCAGTCTAGAATCTCCGCTTCCACAATAGGAGGATGATCCCCGGCCGCAGGTGTATCGTTCTTTCCCATTTATAGAGGAGAGAGATACTCCCTTAGATCGATGATAGATGTCAATCAGTAGTCTCCCTTGTTATCCTTCGACAGAGCTCCAGCCGACGCTAAGGCTATGGCCGGCAAGCAGGATGACAGGATATTTCATGGTGAGCTTGTCATGCTGAGTGAATCAGAGGTTCCAAAACATCTTCAAAATAAAAATGGAGGTGCAGTTGAGGTGCAGCAGACCGTATTATTCAAATATATGTTCAAAAAATCCCTGCTGTCCTCTCGGTGCTCTTTCTCAAATTCCAGAGCGGTGAGAGGCGGGGGACTCGCGGGGTCTTTGTTTGTATCCGTCACTCTTTGAGTTTCTGACGAGGACGAATGCGAGTGGTATGTGTGCCATGTTCCAAGTGTTCTTCCTACTCTTTAGCCTGCCTGAAGGCAGGTTTGTTAGCCGAGAGTGGGGAGGGTCATCACCATGACGATAGTCATCATGGCGATGAGGGCGGCGTGGAGTTCCACAGCCGACACCGGGATTTGGTGTGTGAATTGCTTCACGTGATCTATTCTAGGGTTAATCATAGGGCTGCGGGAGTGTACGGATAGCCCTAAAGCTGTCCAGTAGTATTTGACTACATATCGTGTTCATAACATGGTACTAAAATGTTAAGAACCTATATTTGCGGTGAAATACACGGTCGGAATAGGTATGCATATATCGCAGACTTTTTGGTCGAAACAGTACTGAGCAGGGGGGTATCTTGTATAAAATATGTATACAAAAAGAGATGACAGAATATAAATATGTTTTATAAATGAAGACTGCCCATCAAACTACAATCAATATTCAGTAATTAATATCAATCCCAATTGTGCCTCTCTTTCCCGTATGCAGCTGCGAGATGCCATGCAAGTAGTACTCATCGTCAAAGAAAAGCCCCTCTCCTTTTTGCAACTGCGTACGGAGCAGAAGCTTTCGCTGCGAATCGTAAACACTGCTCAAAGCACCCTTTGCTTGTTCCATAATAATAGGAATTGCAGAAACAATAAATTGGCACCCATCCCGATGGGTTCTATCTGGCAATGTGTAAGGCGCATCCATCCTGACCTGATGGAGCACCATGGTCATCTTTGTCTTTTTCCTTACCTTCTTCACTTCCAGAGCCAGAGCTATCAGCAAGCGCTGAAGATCAGGGTGCTCGGCAATCTCAGGCAAAGCTTCTTCAAAGGTACGAGGCACTGCCCGTGGATCGCCTTCAGGCAAATTGTATTGCGTGTACGCGCCTGTTGGTACGCGCTCAATGCTGCGATTTCTTCCCGATACATCAACTTCATACTTTGCGATACGACGGAAGCGAGATGCGCGTATAGCCACATATTCTTCTCGCTGTGCTGGCGAAAGGACATTCATAAATTCTGTAGCTGCCGCACCACCCGAAAGAAGCCCTTCCTGAATTGTTTTGATTCGATGCCTTACAATTCGCGCAATATACTCTGATTGTTTTCGAATTTTGTCGTACTGATCTTCGGGCAGATCAGCAAAAGTTTCCTCGACGTCTTTTATGAATTTTTCCTTATCAATATCGAAGCCCGCTAAGTGGAATTTTCGCAGTGGAGGCAAATTTTCTCCGAGATCATCCTCATGAACAAGTGCTCTAAAACTCATAATGTAACAGTAATTCTTTATGTCAAATATAGTCAATAATCATAGACTGTATGTAAGATAACATGGATTTTTGCTCTGTATTGAGGTAAAATTGATATGCCGATTATTTTCGACAACAACAAGTGGATGAACTCTTCTCCAAACTAGGGCTCAACGAAAAGGAAACCGAGACTTTTATGAAATTACTGCCACTCGGGGCACAACCGATCAGTGTCATTGCAAAGCATGTAGGTATACCTCGTTCCTCCATGTATTTTATTGTGGAGAAACTCAAAGGGCATCGTCTCATTGAGGAATTTGAGCGCACAGGCATCAAATATGTAAAATGTATTCCGGTGAAAGACATTGCCGATGTTCTGAAGGCTGACGAGAGGAATATCAGAGAAACATTACTGCTTCTGAAAGAAAAATTGCCTACGTTGGAGACGCTTGAAAACACATTGAGCGTCACGCCAAAAGTGAAGTTTTTAGAGGGGAAAGAGGCAGTGATGAAGATGTATGAGTCGCTGGCGCATGACGAACAGTTCTACTCCTTTTTCAATCCAGCAGTTGTGAAAAGCATGGTGCCAGCCTATCTCAATATCATTCCTGAAATCCTCAGCACCCATAAGGGTGAGGCAAAAGAGATCATTGTTGATTGCAAGGAAGCACGCGCATATAAAAATGGCTTTCATTCAAAACGCCATCAAATAAAAATTCTGCCTGAGGCCGTAAAATTCCTATCAGACTGCATCATTTGCAAAGACAGAATCTGCATGATTACGTATGGAGAAAATCAAGTTGCAGCCATCGAGATTTTCAGCACAACTCTCGCATCCACCCAGCGAGTAGTCTTCGAGCGGGTGTGGCAATCTTTATAGTTAGACCCGGAATAACAACGTGAGGACAATGTGTAGGTATGTTTTGGCTGCTCCTTATGGGAGCGTAAAAGGAAGTTTGCTATACTAATGCCATGTCACCCATGCAGGTTGTCATCACACCAGTCGATCGCAGTGTCTTGAAGGCGCTTGCTAAAGAGCGCTTCGGAGATATGGTGAAAGCAGTCGTGGACATTGATCGCAGTATCATGGCAATCGGCGGCGAATTGCATGCCGACGAGGAACAGATTCTGCTGGAACAAGGATCGATGCAAGAACATCTCTGGGGCATTAACCTGTATCCTGACATTTCGACTGAAGACTGGCTGGAGTTTGATTCGATGATCAATGTAAGGCCATCACAAGGCAATCGTTCACGTGGAGTGGATGATCCCACCCTGCAGAAACGTATTCGCGCTGTCGTTTCCTCTCTCCTCGCATGAGCACCCCCATGCATACGGAATTGGCTGCAGGTCGGTGGAACAGTTTTCCTCTAGCTCTACAACTAGCCCATGTTGGTAGCGAAGTATCGCGTGCCGCCAAGGCGAAGAGTATGGGCAACAATGTTCGCATGCAATCAGCACTCGAAAGAATGTTGGAACTACTCGATTTGTCGATTTCAGATCCGAAAAACAGATATCGCCTTCGTGAAATTTGTCGTGCGCGTGAGGTGCTGTGTGATTTTCTTGTCGGCGACAATGTCTATCATTCGACTGACGTGTCACTGGATCGGTATTTCCTCCAGTTTACGACTGCTGCGAAGCTGTAGGCGAATCAGTATACCTCTGCGAGGTAACAGGATTCGCAATAGACGATTTCGGGACGATCAGGAGCGTAGGTCGTTTGCATATCTTTTTTGCATTTGGCGCATTTGCGGTTCCAGAATTTGCGAGGGTTGCGTTGATGAAAACGATCTAGATACCGCTGATCTGGGCTGCGTCGCGGCATGGGTACATTCTGTTCACGATAAAATCGAAGTTCTTGCGATGTGATTTTGAACGGCTTACCTGTTACTTCACACTCGACTGCCCAATTTTGGATGTCGTCGGGAATGTCTTTGATGGAGTCGGGGAGTTGAGATGCTGGGATCACTTTTTCGACTTTTGGCGGTTCTTCTTCATCGCGCCATTCCCACCCATTCTCCTCAATGTCTCTCTTTGATAAGGGGTAGAATTCCTGGGCCAGTGTTTCGTTGTACGCAAACGGAGAAAGTTGAATAGGGAAGAACTCGCCCCATTCACCAATCTTTTTCATATGTTCGATAATGCGAAGCACCAGCGTTTCATACTCTTCTTTAGTGTATTGTTTGTTGAGAATGCAGTATTGCTTGTTACGAAGGGAAATGCATCCGAAACAATCCTTACAATTAAAGCAGAGATCGGAATAGAAAACGGATTTTAAATTCTCACATGTGGTACATCCAATGCTGCTATACGCGAAATCATTACACATTGACTCATAGACCAATTCTCCTTTACCGACTCCTTCGAGATCAGCACTGTCTTTCTGATCGATAAATCGTGAGGCGTAGCGCACATCCTGACTCCTATATCCAACGAAAGCGAAATATACATTCTTGCAATCGAAGAGGAAGTCGCCGGTACAGTTTTCGTTGTTGCTTCCATCCACGGCTTTGTGAATGGCTTGCTTCTGCTTACGTAGTCGAAAATCTTGTAAGAATTTTTTGGTGAATTCATAGTTCGAAAACTGAGCGCGCAGTGCATCTACCTCTTCCTTTGACGCCTGTTCATTGAAAATATGGTACTGCTTATTTCGCAAATTCCAACAGCCGATGCAGTGCTGTACGCCGCGACAATCAAAGCAACAGGCACTGTCCGTTGTTTCGCTGCATGTTTGGCAGTAGATTGAGTTGTAGTTGTTGTCACAATCGACCTGCTCATAGCAGAGCTGAGAGCGCTCCACGTTCAGACCATCAACACAATTCTTGCACTCCATCATTGTGTCACCGTAGAAACAGTCTTCGTCAAACCAGCAACCGAAGAGCAGATAGCAGTTCTTATTGTGCGGCGCATAGTTCACATACTCACAATTCTCGCTTTCGCGGTTATAGACGTTGAAGCGTGGAACCAGCTTTCGCAGTTCTCCAAATTGTGCAAAGAATGACTTGGAAAGATCGACTGGTTGTTCGTATTGCAACGGATTCCAGTCGTCGCTCCACCATTCATTCTGGCTATAGACAGTGAAGTTTGATTCCGGGGCGTACATTGAAAGCAGAGTTTCGCCGCTCTTGGATGATACACTTCGATAAAGGTGTCTGATATTTCGGTGTGACATTCTGCGCTGCATGCGACACTCGGGACAGAACGTAGGAGGAGGAATTGCTTGTTTCTTTCCTCCAAATATCGGTGAAACCTTATCGTAAAATGCAAGATCTTCCTCCGTGATGGCAAAGGATGCCGAGCATTGGGTGCAGGATTTTTTCATAGAGCTTATAGTTTATAGCTTACAGCTTATAGGGAAAATAAAATTTGCAAGCTATCAGCTACAAGCTACAAGCTCGTTAGTACACTTCCTTCAAATAGCATTCCTCGCAATAGACGATTTCGGGACGATCAGGAGTATAGATCGTTTCGATTGCCTTACTGCACTTCGCACACTCCCGATTGTGTAGTACACGCGGATTTCGCACACTCATTCTTTGACGGTGGCGTTCGTCAGGATGCATGCGAGGAACTGTTAACTTCATTTTGCGGTAAAAATCCAATTCCAGTTTTATGAGCTTGAACGGACGACCTGATACCTCGCAAGAGATCGCCCAATGGAGAATATCATCCGGTACGTCTTCTATGTTGCCCGGAAGCGCCGAGGCGGGGATGGTTTTCTGAGCTTGCGGCGGAGGAGGATTGTAATCACTCCATGAAAAACCACTTTCGATGGCCTGCTCTTTTGTCAGGGGGAAAAACTCAAATGCGAGCGTTTCATTGTAGCCAAAAGGGCACAGGGAAGACGGGAAAAATGTGCCCCATTCCGCGTCACTCTTCATTTTTTCAACAATCTTGGCAGCCAATTGCTCAAAATCTTCCTGTGAATACTGCTTATTCAAAATGCAGAACTGTGCATTACGCATACCAATACAGCCAAAGCAATTCTTACAGGAAAAGCATGTGTCACAATACGTAAGATTGGAACTGACCGCCATACAATTGGAGCTGCAGAGGATGGCATACCCGTAGCTGGTCATGCTGTTATAGGTCAGCTCCGAGGGAGTAGCGGCGTAATCACAGTCCATGGCATCCTTGAAACCGTTCAGTGTACCGCAATATGCACAATCTTCACAGTTCTTTAGATCAAATGAAGATCGGATATTGCGACTGTTTAAAATATAATCGCCAGTTACGTTTTCCGATCCGATGCTGCGCAAGCATTTCACGATGTGTGTTTTTTGCAGCTCCTTCATGCGGTCTTTTACTTCAACGGGAGTCTGTAACAGTTTTTGCATGGTAGTCTCATAGTCATCCTTGGAATGGGGGATGTTGAAAATATGATATTCCTTGTTACGCAGTCCTACGCAACCGAAACACGATTTGCAACCGACGCAATCATCGAGATACCAACTATCACTGCAATTCTCGCAATCTTTTGCGTAGCAAATAGCATAGCAGTCGCTGGATGCGATGCACTCGTAGCAGAGTTCGCAACGGAAAACATGCAGACAATCGACGCAGTTCTTGGAATCCCAGACGATGTGTCCGAATGCACAATCTTCGTTCCGTACTGATCCCCCGATTAAGTATGAATTTCTCGTTTCAAAGCAATAATTGCAATAATCCGAATTATCGGACTGAACAACGACATTCGCCGGTCGTGGTACACGGACAGACAAACTCTGCATTTGCTCGAAAAAAGATTTGCCATGGTCGACCTCTTGGCCGAACTCTAACGGATTCCATGCATCGCTCCACCAAAAACGAATGTCATATACCGGAAAGGGTGCATCTTCTTTGTACATGGAAATGATGTTCTCCCCCGTCATGGAACATGTCCGCTTGTAGAAGTTGAAGAAATTTTTATGAATGAGACGAGATTGTTGACGGCATGCGGGACAATTAGAAGGTGATGGAATTGGTTCGTGGATTCCGTCAAATGTTGGCGCAACACGGTCGTAAAATGCGAGATCGTCCCGAGTGATCCCAAATGAGTCGCCACAATTTTTACACGTCTTCTGCATATGCTCGAGAGATTGTATCCGGCTTGCCAGCCATAGCTCCTCCGCAGAGGAGCGAAGGCTGGTCGGGATGGAGGGACTTGAACTCTCGACCTCGTGAACCCGAATCACGCGCTCTAGCCAACTGAGCTACATCCCGAGACCGAATGCAGTATACGGTAAAACTCCCTGCACTTGTCCAGAGTGCTTCTCGATGTTGTATACTACGACCTCATGCTCGCTCCACTTCTCCTTGCGTACTACATCGATCAGTTTCGTTTGCCGGCCGGATCTTCCACATACCGCCCGGTTCAGACGATGCAGTACATGCAATCAGTTCAACCAAAAGGGAAATTGACGGTCGATGCGGAGTCTACGACCGCAGCTGTGCCGCCCGGCTCGCAGCGGGTTGAAATGCTACGGCTGCGACTGACCGCAGAGTGCGGCGGAGATGTTACGATCAATACGATCGCAGTGCAGAGAAGGGGACTTGGACTTAGTGCGGATGTCGTATCTGTCTATGCAATGCACCGCGGTGTTCGAATATCTTCGGCATCGGGAACACCGAGCCGCGATGGTACTGTTTCCCTCAATACTCGCGGGTTTACGATTTCTACCTGCGATACGGAAGACGTAACGATCCTCGCTGACTTCTCGCCCGATGCAGCAGTTTCGGGGCAGCACCGCTTTGAGCTTAAGGCCATCGACGCGGGAACATCGACCGTGCGTATTGATCAACGTGACGGCGACTTTACCCGTACGCTCCGTACCACGGGTCCGCGTGTCGGGCAGGTCAGTGTCGATTACCTGAAACTCACTTCAACCGCGCATTACGGAGCGAGGCAATTGCTCCTAAGGTTTACCCTCGCCGCAGACGGCGTTGATGACCAAGTGATTCATGCGATAACGTTTACGAATCGTGGTTCGGCGAGCGATGCGGATCTGCGTAATCTTTCCATCGATTATCGTAGTCGTGCCGTGAGCGATATTGCTGCTCAACTATCGGCTCATCGCGTTCGTCTCGTGTTCAATCCCCCGTATGTATTGGAGAAAAATCAGACCTTAAAATTCGGTCTTCGTGGAGACATTGTCGCAAGCCGCAGCCGTACCATTCAGTTTGTCATCGAGGAGCCGGGGGATATCGAATCCACGGTGCGGCGCGGTCGCTAGATCGCGCAGTCTTTTTCTGTCAGAATAGCGTCAACCTTTTCCTGTATGCACCTTCGCGGACTCCTCCTCGGTTCCTGTTTGCTTCTTGCAGCTTGTTCACCCGGCAATGCGCCGAGTGCCATGCCGCCGGAGGAAGTGTTGTCGCAGGCGGCTAAGGCAACGCAAACACTGCAGTCCGCGCAGTATCTATTGCAGGCGGATTTCGATGCTACGTCAGCTTCGAGCACCACCAAGGGTACTGCGCATATCGACGGAATATTGGGAGATGCAGGACTTGAGTTGCGATTTACGCTGGATCTGACAGCCAATCAGGAAGTACGGGGCCAGGCAATGTCGATCAGCGGAAACGTTGAGGTTGTCGTGTTGCCGGGCGACGAAGTGTTCTTGAACATCCATTCACTGACCTCGCAGCCGAGTAGCACGCTCTTCAAACCGGAACTCATAGCGAGACTTGCCGATCGCTGGTGGAAACTTCCAGCGGGAGATACGCCCGTCGTGATTGGTACTGTCACGCCTGATCCTCGTTTGCTTCAGGCGCAGGCGCAAGTGGTCAAAGTCACCAAAGATCGTGGAATGGAATCCGTGAACGGCAGATCTTCGTATCATTACGACGTTACTCTGGACAAAGAAAAACTTCTTGCGTTTCTTGAACAACAAGCTGAGCAAAAGGGGGAGGAGTTTGACGTTTCGGCTGCAAAAATACAGTTAAGTGAAATAGATGCGAGCGGGCAGATATGGATAGATGAGCAGACGTACTACCTGCAAAAACTCCAATGGATGATCGCCGCAATCCCCATGCAAAACGGTGGGACTGCTTCGGCGTCTTTTACCGTTACATTTCGAAATCTAAACAGTGCTCCTAATATTACACCGCCGGAAGATGCAACGATTTTCTCGCCTGCAGTCCTCTTTACCATGCCATCGGAGCAGCTTGCCCCCGATGCGCTACCGGGAATGGACGTGACGCAACCATCCATGAACTCGGACTCCCAGATGTTGAATGAACTGATGTTTGACTTCACTTCCCAGTAAACGCGTGACTACACAGCCTGAACGTAGCGTCGACGGCATCACCCCACCCAGTGCACCTCCCGCACCTACGCCGTCTTCTCCTATCCTGCAGGATGCATCCGCGATTGCCCGCGCCAGATTTGCATTACTGACTCTTGTCGGTCTTCCGTATGTTCTGTATATCATCTGGTCGGTCTTTCTTCTCTCGGTCTTGCCCGATCCTATGGGCAAATGGGATGCACTGATCCCCTTTGAAAAACTGCTGTCTATCGTCGTTTCTGTCGGCATGCTACTCGCAGGCTTGCTCGCGTTTATCCGTATCGGAAAGTCAGGCCACGCGGATGATCGGGTACGCAAAATGAGCATGATCCGGATAGCCCTTTTTATTGTACCTGGTATTGCGCTCTCCATGTTTGTTCCCTATTACATCGCGCAAGAGCCCGCTCTTCCTCTCATGATTACATCGCCCGAGGGGAACCCCGAGCTGGTTGCTCCGATTTCCATCACCTATAGTGCCAAGGAAGCAACGGAAATTCTCGCACGTCGCGGTTTGAAGGTGCAAACCTACAAGTGGGATCTCACCGGTGATGGAACCGTCGATCTGGAATCCGTCACACCGGAAGCGACGGGTTATTATGAGCAGGCTGCCGGCTATAACGTCAGTGCTACGCTCGATCTCGGAGGAGGAAAATCGCGGGTTATCAGAAGGCGCGTTGTTATTCCTAATGCAGTTTTTTCGTATACGCCGTTTGTTCCGGTTGTGGATGAACCGGTAACATTCAGCGTCGCGCATTTAGTTGCCGAGGAGCAAAAGCAAGACGTCCGCGAAGTCCAGTGGGATTTCAACCAAGACGGTATTCCTGATGAAACCTCTGTATCGTTGGAAGCTTCGTATACATTCTTAACAACAGGAGAAGAGGTTGTTTCTGTTACGATTCTCTTTCTCAATCAAACGCAAAATTCGTATCAGCGCGCTCTGACGATTAATCCTCCAAGTCCGAATCCTTTTCCGGTCACCATAGAAACGACACCCGACTTTCTAGAAAGTCCTCCGCCATTTCAGGTGGTATTTAGGATCGTGACGGAGGAACCGCTTCAGCAAGTCGAGTGGGATTTCGGAGATGGAACAGTCGATGTTGGCGAGCGAGTCGGTCATACGTTTAACAACCGAAAGGTCTATCAGGTTAAGGCGAGTGCGCGGAATCTCAACGGACAGATTTCTAAAACAGTAAAGGTCGTCAAAGTCGTGGAAAATTTGGATATTCCAGATCTTTCATTCGATGGATCGCATACGGTGGTCAGCGGCAGAATCTCCGCCGAGGCGCCTGTCTCTATAAGTTTGACACCGAAAACAACAACGCCGCTCGTCGATTTCTGGTGGGAGGCTCCGGACAAGGCATCGCAAATAACTTCCACGGACACGACACTGAAAGCAATCTTCCGTGATCAGGGGCAATACAACCTGGTGCTTCTGGCAAAAGATGCCGAAGGAAGAGTTATGCGCAGGGCTATTGTGTTGGAAGTAAAACCTAAGTCCGAAAATGTAACATTTGAAGTTCGCCCTCCGCAGGGCAGCGCACCGCTCAACGTGGAATTCGACGCTTCACTTTCACGCTTGCCCGGTGAACAGATCACGGGATTCGTCTGGAACTTCGGAGACGGTCCTCTCGAAGAACAGCACTTCGGCGATGCCTATCAGGAGCATCTGTATGGAAATCCGGGAGAGTATGTCGTGACACTCACGGTAAACTCACTATCGGGGAAGAGCGAATCTGCGACACGATCGATTCTCGTGCGTGCGCCTTTGCTGAAGGCATGTTTTACGCGCAGCAGGCCATCGGTGAAGCTGAATGGGTATGTGCTCTTTGACTGGAAGTGCTCGACGGGCAAACCCGTGAAAGCTGTCTGGAAGTATGGCGACGGCTCAGAAGCAGAGGCGGATCTACAAAGTGACTCCAGACAGATGGATCATGTCTTTACGCAAATTGGTGAATTTAACGTTGAATTGACACTGACGGATAGCGCAGGATCCACAAGTATCTATTCTCTTCCCGTCACAGTCACCCCATAATTTCCATGAAGCAAAAAACCCTCATTCGCGTGATCGCCTTGCTTGGCGTAGTAGGTATTGCTCTCAGCGCACTGCTACCGGCATTGACTCTCATGCAGTAACGACGCTCTCAAGCGGTATTGTTGCGGAAGTCAGGAATGCTTCGTAGGCTTGCTGTGGGTTTTCCAGCTGAAGGAAATACCCTGCAGACGCAATCATCGCCGCATTGTCGGTGCAGTATGCAAGTGTGACTGGCCATCGCACCGTTGCACCACCCTCGATCGCATTGGTGATCATGGATCTCAGCAGTGTATTCGCGGAAACTCCTCCGACGATATGCACTTGCTGTACGTCAGGATACACTTTCAATGCTTGCTCAACGCGATCAATCAATTGTGCGCAGATTGCGTATTGGTAGCTTGCAGCAAGGTCAGAAATCGGTAACACAGGTACGGCACTCTTTTTGTCTGATGAGTTGCTCGCAGTGATATCTCTGATTATGTATTTCAATGCCGTCTTGAGTCCCGAGTAACTGAAGTCCAACGTATCATCGCTATGCAGAGGCTTTGGAAAATCAAACGACCGTTCGTCGCCCGACTGTGCGGCTTTTGCGATAGACGGCCCGCCGGGGTAGGGGAGTCCCAGCATCGAAGCACCCTTGTCGAATGCTTCTCCCGCTGCGTCGTCTCGCGTGCGGCCAATGAGTTTTCCACGCATGTGGGATGTTCTGTACCAGAGATCGGTATGACCACCTGAGACGCTGAGTGTGATGATAGGGAATGCTAGTGTTGAGTTTTGAGCAATCCATGTCGAACAAAGATGCCCGAATGTATGGTGCACGCCAATGAGAGGCTTACCCCAGAGCATGGCGATCGTTCGGGCTGCAGTGGTACCGACAAGTAGCGAGCCAAGCAACCCCGGACCTCGGGTGACC
Source organism: uncultured Candidatus Peribacteria bacterium (assembly GCA_964348745.1). Classification (GTDB taxonomy): domain Bacteria; phylum Patescibacteriota; class Gracilibacteria; order Peribacterales; family Peribacteraceae; genus CAYGDT01. Next base: position 23,688 of record CAYGDT010000001.1, on the reverse strand, counting down.
GCTATGGCATCTATGGAATCGTAAGATACGTTCGCCTGTTTCAGAGCCGCGTGGAGCACCGGTAAAATATACTCAAGTTGTCGACGCGCAGCGTCTTCGGGGACTACGCCCCCTGCATCCGAGAATACGTCTTGCGTGCTGGCAGTCACTGTGGAAAGGACACGTATTCCGTCTTCCACAAGCGCTGCGGCAGTTTCGTCGCACGACGATTCGATTCCGAGGATCAGCATAGTCCATGCATACTACAAAGATTGGCTTGAAACCCCTAGGAGATCCAAATGAAAGGGGAATGAGACATTGCCAAATATCAACAAATATTGTATAATATTAATAGTGAACAAACATAAAACTAAAGCGTTCGTAGTGGCTATTCTTGCGATATTCGCATCGTTTTCCATTTGGACTGCACTGATTTCACATGTTGCTTTTCCTCAGGTTCCGTCCGATGTATTGACAACACTAAAGAGCATGTTGGATTCACTCTCAGCAGCGCAGACTGTCAATACGACTGCCGCAGTCTCCGAGGTTATTGTCGATGATCTTGGGGAACACTATACGCAGCGTGTTGAAAGTACCCATGTTCAGGCTACGCTGAAACCTTCGCCTTCTGATGTCCCTACATTGGCAGTACAGCAAGAACCTGTGCAGCAAAAGGAGACTTTGCGTGCAGCGGCAACGAACGAAATTCGTGAGTGGGATCTCCGGTATGCTTGGACACTTTCGGTTCCAAGTCTCGGTATCAAGGCACCTGTACTACTACCTTCGATGACGCATTGGTCAGCCCATGATTGGCAATCTCTTGAAGAGCAAATGCAAGTGGGATTAAGCTACGGTGCGGTTGCCTATCCACATTCTGTAAATCCAGGTCAACAAGGAACGTTGATTGTCGCCGGTCATAGCAGCCCTCCCGATTCTCGCTCGAGAGACAGCGATTTTGGCAGATTGTTTGCAAAACTGCCGGACATCGCCATAGGCGAGCAGATCGTCGTCAGTGGTATTGCGTACAATGTCGAGAGCAAGGAAGTTGTCTCCCCGTCTGCCACCTCCATTCTCGAACAACAGTACGATGCAAGCATTCTGAAAATGATCACCTGCTACCCTGTCGGAACAACGCGCGACCGTATGATTGTGCTTGCTAGGAAGATCGAGGAGTAATCCCCCGCTGGTATCAAATCTCTGTAGCACGTATGCTGGCAGCATGCAGTCTTCCGTATTGAAGTCTTTGGTGCGTCGTCATGCTGTTTCCCTCTCCATTGGAGTTCTTCTTTTGGCGTTGCTCGTCAAGTTTTTGCTTCCCCTCATGCGTTTTGATGTACCTCTGGGATATGACGTAGGCATGTATCGCTATTTGTTTTTGCACTATGCGCAGAGCCTTTCGTATCTCAATCTGCCCGATTTGCCGCAATGGGCGCAGGAGTATCCACCCGCTCTGTATGTCCTGTTTGGCATCTTGATTAATATTGGATTGCCTGTTGATGCGGCAATTGGTTGGATCTGGAACCTCATGCCTGTTTTCACCCTTTGCGTACTGGCATGGGTGACGGCAAAGCGGCACGGCACGAGTGTCGGGGTTCTGGTGTTGCTTGTTGGCTTTCTGTCGGCTCCCTTCTACGACGGGTTCTATGCGATGTACTGGAAAACAGTTGTTTCTTTACTGTTGACCGTTCTCACCTACTATTTTGCGGAGCGCCTGTCTCCACTTTTCTTGCTTACTGCACTGCTGACTGTGCTCGTCCATCAGCAGACGGGGCTTGTGTTGATTCTTGCACTCGGTCTTTGGTGGTTGATCATCCTGCCCCGATCCAGAAGCAATATGCGTTACCGCGTGTTGACCGTCGGCCTTCTTGTGGCTGCCGGAATTTCGTTTCTCTGGTATTTGCCACAGTGGAACAGGGCAATCCTCAGCCCGTTAAAATCGATCTTTCTCTTGTATGGAGATGATGCTCCCCCGGGCACGTTCCCGGAGAGAATGTACTACGTACGAACCATGGGAATACTCTTGCTTTTTGGTATAGCAGGGTTTGTTCGAAGTTTCCGGAGTGAGCGTGGAAGCTTGTGGCAACTTTCGGTACTTGTGTGCGCGGTTTTCGTCGTGTTTCGATTTGTCTTTTATCAGCGGTTCTTTCTTCAGTTGGATTTCTTTCTGATGCCCTTTGCAGCAGCCGCAATCGCAGAGTTTTGGAAAAAGTTCAGTGCACCATGGGCACGAGGGTTGCTCGTCGTACTCTTGCTCGCGCAGGCAGTCGTTTCGTTGCAGGTAAGTCTCACGCGGGTGCCACTCTTTTCCCGTCAGGAGCTTTTGAAGATTGTCAGTCTTCGAGAGACTCTTCCTCCGAATGCAGCGGTTATCGCACTGGAGGATGTCTCCGGTCCGTGGTTGCTCGGTTGGCTTCCTGATCTGCGGGTCGGTGCGCCGGGTCTCCTCGATTTCCCCGTTTGGACGTATGAAGATTGGCAAGCGTTCATTGACGGCTCAAATGCCGATCGTAAAGCATTACTCGCCGGACTCCAAGGTCCGGTGTATTTCTTTTTTACGAAAACATTCACCGATTACTACGGCGAACGTGCTGACCATCTTTTCAATGATCCGTGTTTGAAAAAATTGGATGGCCAGCCGTTACTGGAATCTGTTTGCTCTTCGTAATAATGCGCGCTGCGCACCAGTGGTGCGCATCTACAATATCGACAAACCATTGTTATCCACTATCCTTAATCCTTTATCCACTTCTTCCCTTCCCGCACCGTTGCCCTCGTGATCCTTGGATTCCCCATCCATTGGTACGGACTATTGTATCTGCTGGCATTTATCATTGCTTATGTTTCACTTCCGCGGTTGCTGCGCTATCGCTCACTCACGTTATCACCCGATACGCTCTCTGCAATTCTCTCTGCGGTTGTCCTCGGCGTGATTGTTGGTGGAAGACTCGGCTATGTCGTTTTTTACGAGCTGCCGTACTTCGTACAGCACCCGCTGGAGATTTTTGCTGTCTGGAACGGAGGCATGTCTTCGCACGGCGGTTTTCTTGGTGTCACGATTTCGCTTTGGTTTGCTCTCAAAAAAAGAAAAGTCCCCCTGTTGCCGTTCCTTGATTGTATGAGCGTCCCTGTAGCGCTTGGTCTTGCGTTTGGGCGCTTCGGGAACTTCATCAACCTCGAACTCTATGGCACGGTCACCACGCTGCCTTGGGCAATTTCCATACCCGGAGTGGAGGGGTTGCGGCATCCTACATTTTTCTACTCGATGGCGCAGGATCTCTGTATGGCATGCGTATGCTACGCGATGCTTCGGTCCCGGCGCTTTGAAACAGGTCAGACTTTTGCCATGTTTCTGCTTTTGTATGGAGTTCTTCGCTTTGTCGTTGAAATCTTCCGCGACCAGCCGTACGGTTATATGCATCTTCTGGGCATCGAACTATCGCGGGGGCAGTTGCTGACATTGCCGATTATCGCAATCGCGATTGTGTTACTGGTGTTTCTTCAGAGAAGATCTGGTAATGGAGAAACGATCAGTGATCAGTGATCGGCTATCGGTTATCGGGAATCAGTGATCGGTTATCGGACCAAGAGAATAACCGATTCCCAATTCCTGATCACTGATATGCAATCATGTACTACGAAGAATATTTCGCAGGAATGTTCGCCGATGCAGCGGGCATGGTCCGAACATTTCGATTGCTTCGATGTGCAGAGGCGCCCCGTAGCCTTTGTGCTCCTGAAAGTTGTACTTCGGAAAACTCTTCGCATGTTGCACCATCAGTCTGTCGCGGATTACTTTTGCCACGATCGATGCCGCGGAGATGCAAGGTTCCGATTCGTCGCCTCGAACAATGCCACTGTGAGGGTAGTTAAACCAGAACTTGTCGCGCCCGTCGACGAGTAGGTATGTTGGCGTGACGGAGCCCTCCACCATGGAGAGAGCAGCGTTCATGGCTTTTTCCGTTGCTCCAAGAATACCGATTGTGTCGACTTCGTTCCCCTCGACGATTCCATACCCGAATGTGCAGTTTTTCTCGATCCATGCATAGGCTTCTTCGCGCTCGACGGGTTTGAGTTGCTTACTGTCTTTGATCAGCGGATGCGTCGCAAGATCATCCATTAGCAGGCATGCACCAGCTACAACAGGTCCGGCGAGTGCTCCTCTGCCTGCTTCGTCGATTCCGACGATGACCGGAGAAATTGGCAAATTAACAAATAGTACGGATATACCTAAAGATTATCAAAAGTATCCTAGCATGAGAACCGACGCTGCCGTCACTGTATGCTTCGCAGGATCTCCCGTGCAATTTCACGTTCATCCCACGGGATCCTCCCTTCCAGTTTTGTAAAAGTGCTGAACGGCCCCATGCCGCAGAGCACGACTGCGTCACCTGGCATAGCTTGTGCAAGGAGGAATGTGATCGCTTCTTTCCTATCGAAAACTTTGTGTGCTTCGCATGCGGTTTGATCGATACCACTCCAGACTTCTTCCCAAGGAATCTTCGGATCTTCGCCGTACGTTTCATCCTCGGTGACGACGACGACATCTGCCAGAGTGCTGCAAATACGGCCGATCTCCGGTCGCTTCTCACGCATGCGGTTTCCGCAGCTTCCACAGAGAACTAAGACCCGTTGATTTCCCCCGACCATGGCGCGCAGTGCCTGCAGTGTTTTTTCATACGATTGAGGCGAAACAGCGAAATCTACGAAGACGGAAAACTCTTGTCCTTCATCTATCCGTTCCATTCTTCCGGGGATTGCGCAAAACGTTGCAAGTGCCATTGCCGCATCTGCGGTTGCTATGCCCGCTGCCTGTGCGCAGCCGATGGCGCAGAGAGCGTTTTGAAGGTTATAGGTTCCGGGAATATTCAATTTCAATGCAAATATTCCGTCGTTGGCATGAAGTTTCGCGCTGCTACCAGTTGCATCTGCTGCAATTTCGCTGACAAAAAGATCGGATTCCGTATCACCGAAGGTAATCGTCTCCTTACTTCGTATGGATCGATATTGCTCATAACTCTCGTCGTCTGCATTCAGGACTTTGGTTCCATTGCCGCGCAGCATCATAAACAGTATTCCCTTGTCTTTGCGGTACTGCTCCATCGTTCCATGGTAGTCGAGGTGCTCGAGTGCGGTGTTGGTGATTCCTGCAATACTTGGGAATGTCCAGTCTGTCCTGCCTTGTACCAGCCCGTGCGAGGACATTTCGATTACGGCGAACTTGCATTGCATGCGCACAAGTTTGCGTAAAAACTTCTGCAGGGTAAACGGACTGATCGAAGTGAGGTGTGTTGCATTCTCCTCACGCAGATCATTGATCTGCAAAAAAGCAGTTGAAGCAGCGCCAACGCGTTTGCCGCATGCAGAGAGAATTTGTGCAAGCATACCGACAGTCGTCGTCTTGCCGTCGGTTCCGGTGATGCCGATGACAGTGAGGCTGCGTGCAGGGAAACCATAACGCAGCGCGGCGAGAAGCGCCTTTCCTTTGTGCCACGCTAAACGCAGTACACTCCGTTGCCCGATGAGTGCATTGATTGATTTCAGCATGGGACGCATAACACGGTGCGTGCGTGTGCGATGTCTTGCTTAAGCTGTGCAATCAGTGCTTCTTTCGATCCGAAATTCTGGACGTCCCGCAGTTTTTCTACTACATCAACCGTCACAGTGCGCGGTGGGAACTCTACGGCATGATCGATCACGTGCACCTCGCAGGAACGTGTGTCACCGAGGGTCGGCCGCGCTCCGTAGTGCATTGCAGCAGGGAGACGTAGGCCATAGTTTCCAAGACGTGCGAAACAGGCGTACACGCCTTCACAAAGATCCTCAGGAACGGAGGATGTGTTCAGGTTTACTGTGGGGAATCCGAGTTTCTTTCCGTTTCCAGAGCCGGTGATAACGTCTGCGGTGAATTGCATGGATACGGAGTATAGCATATGGGAAGAGTACCGTTTCTCCAGTAGTATATTCGTGAGAATGTGCAATCTTCATAGTAAACACTTTCGGGGCTATTGCGGTCTTTTGGTGTTGTTGTTGGCTTTAACCGGTTGTTCGCAAATCATCGAAGAGAAAATTCCCGGTATTCAAACGCCTGTGCCGCTCCGTTCGGGCACGGTATTCCACTCCGTGCAAAAAGGCGAAACCCTTGACGAAATAGCTGCGATGTACGATGTAACCCCTCAAAGAATAGTCGCAAAAAATCTCCTCGAAGGTGAATTTATCATCGCTGGTCAGGAGTTGATTATTCCTCGGAATGCATCCGAATCTGCAATACATCCTCGTTCTTCAGTCTCTACTGTTTCAAGTGCGCCTGCGCACATGCCACTATTTCTATTAAAGCCCTGCAATTCCTCTTGTTTTGTGACGCAGTTCTATAGCGATGAACATCGTGGAATCGATGTGCAGACTCGCGGAGGAGGTCCAATTTTTGCAGCTGCGGACGGAACGGTCGTACGTTCAGGATCAGGATGGAACGAAGGATACGGAACAATGGTGGAAATCGATCATGGGTTCGGTCTCATGACACTGTATGGGCACAATAAAGATCTCTATCTTAAAAAGGGTGACACCGTCACTGCGGGTCAGGTGATTGGTTTTATGGGCAATTCCGGCAATGTGCGCGGTCCGACAGGCATCCATCTTCACTTTGAGGTTCGCGTCAATGGGCAGCAACAAAATCCTCTGCAGTTTTTCGCTGATTCCCGTTGATGTTTGATTCATGGTTCCCGTGCGTTCTTGCACGTGCTATGACGCAGTATCCTCAACCGGATTCACGGTCTCTGTTGGCGTTTGTTGTGTAGTGTCATTCTGTTCGTTCGATACTTCTTTCGGTTGCTCCTCTTGAATATTTTCCTCTGATTCCACTGGAGGTATTTGAGATCCAGCCCCGGATTCGCTCTCCGCTTCTCCTCCTTCTACTTCCTCAATTTCCTCTATTTCTTCAACTTCTTCAACTTCCTCTCCTCCTTCTACTTCCTCTACTTCTTCTATTTCCTCTCCTACCACTTTCTCTTCTACCACTTCGGATCCCTCTTCATCGCCTACAGGCAATGGATCACGTTGACTATTCGTATCTTCGATCGTAACGATACGATAGTTATCCGGCAACGTAAATTTCGGGCTTGCCTCAGGATCGTAGAGGAATTCCAGAAGCAGATCCGGCTGGGTCCATAACTGTTCTTGATGGTAGCGACTGCAGTTGAATGGTTTTCCCGATTCTTCATCAATGAGTGTTTGATTTCTGATGCATGCATTCCAAGCGGGGTTGCTCGAGAGAGGTACACCGTATGAATCGACGGGGAAGTCGATCAGTATTTTTTCACTATCAGTTCCTTTAAAGGTTTTCGGATTGTTTGTGAGCATCGCATTCCATGAGAAGAGAGCATTCTGCGGTACGGGATCTGCAGAGAAGATCGTAAACCCGGAGCTTGTCACAGCATCGATCCACCACGATGTATTAAGACGACTCATCGGTGTTGCCGTGATGATCGGAGTTGCGATGAATCCTGTTCCATACGAGATTCTGACACTGCTTACTCCGGCAGGAATCTCTGCAAATCCTGCCTGGCGGTCACTCAAAATCAGGTCTCCGCGGACTTCGAGATTGCCGAGGAAGACAGCAAGACCCTCTACGGTAATGTCTCCGTGGAGTAACAGCGCTTTGCGGACGATGAGTTCTTGCACATCGATACTTCCATTCTCGAGGATCATATTTCCGGATTTGATGGAGATAGAACCGGATCCTATGCGGATCGACCCTGTCTGCGTATCGATGTCGATCGACCCGCGGATGGTTGCCCCACTGGAGGCAGAAAGATGATACGCTTGTACGAAGCCTTGTACGGTCATGTCTCCATATACATGTAGAGCATCGGGCACAATAAGCGAAGCGATGGTCAGCGTGCCTTCGACATAGGCATCGCCCATGATACGCGCGGAGCCACCGACAGTGAGGTTTCCTGAGGCGGTGAGATGCGATGTTCGAAGAATTTCGGCAACGGTGAGACTGCCACTCATATTCACAGGTCCGCTCACGGAAAGGGCTCCTTGAACTTCGACATTTCCAGCAAACAGAGTAGAACCGGAGAACGAGCGTGCGTGCGTAAGTAACTCAGGAAGTGTCGGTTTCACAGATGGTGCATCGGCAGTCTGCGGTTCCGAGAGGTAGAGAGCCAGTAGCTGCTCGCGTACTTCTTCTTTAATCGAATAACCGAAGTCGAGTGTATCAATACTCTGCGCGATGATGCTCTGCATCTTTTCGGTGAGTCCCATGCTCGCAACGGTATCGAGTATCTTCTGTTCGATTTCTTGCATAGTGTGCGAAGCATTGTTGCGGGATATAAGGATGGAAATTGTGCCGTCCTCACCTGTGAATTCTTCCAAAGCAACCCCGATAGTCGGTTCACCTCGGATCGATTTGCGTGCGAATCCTTTCGTACTTGCTGCAGTGAGAGCATCTCCGATGCGAATGGATTTGCCTTCCAAAGTAGTGACTTTTACAGTTGTCTGCCCCATGAGGCCAACCAGAACGTGACCGGGTACAGGCAGTCCCTGTACTCCTGTAAATTCATTGCCTACGATTTGCGCTCTCGTGGCGACAATGCCAACGATGTTTTCACTCGGCTCATCTGCACAATATGCAACGGATTGCGGTGTTGTCGGATCGATACAAACTACTTCGCCGGCGATCGGATGATCGTTTGATACTTTAAACCATTCCGCATACTCAGCTGAAGTGCCGGAATTTTGAGTGCTTTCACCTATTGTGTTTGCGCCGCTGCCAAGCAGGTACAGCCCATCACCGACGTAGTCTCCTGCATAGACAAACACCATAATGATACCTTCACCTTGACCATCGTACGCTTGCATTGCTTTCCCGATGATTGGGCCTGCTGAACTTGCTCTCATACCGATGCCGGGCTTCGAAGAAGAGGTGATGGATTCGCCCACAGCAATAGGCCCGTTCTCCGTCGAGACTCTTACAGGTACACGTCCGGCTAGTGCTATGGCTACGGTATTCTCCGACTGCGCACCCATGACATCGTAGGGTGATGCGCTCACGACGCCGATCAAATTTTTCTCGTATGGATTTTTACTTTTTCGCACACTTCCATCTCCTTTTTCGTCTATGGAAACGAGCTCACCGGCTCCAAAACTTCCTGCGTCGATGGCAGGGTATGCTTCGGCGAGGTCGGCACTCGTTGTAAGATCCAGCTCTGTTGGCGTTTCTGGAGTCTGCACGACGGACTGCCCACTTGTTTTTGGGTCATCTGTCCATACACGAACGTAATCCGTATCCATAGTAAAGCTAGTCGTGGAGGTGGTACCCATAAACACACCTGCCCCCAAGTTACTGGTGACGCCACTAGGGTTTCCCGTGCCGCAGTCTACAAAGTTAATACCGTTTGATAAGTCATTATCTACTTTGAAACGGACGATGGTCGAGCTCTCAACGATAATTTCTAATGCAGCAAACTGTGTTGTCGAGATGGTTTGCCCGGTACAGACAACATCTGAACTCGCTCCGGATGCGGGGTTAATGCGGCCGGTCCATGTACCGCCCGCAGCATTGGTGAAGTAAATACCCTCTGTTGGTTCGGTTGCGGAGGGAGCCCAATCGATAAAGAGTCCAGCCCATGTATGCGCATCGGCAGTAGCGCGACCCGGTCGTATCTTAATGAGCGTGCGCGGCAAGTTCGCAGCATTAGTGAATCCCATGATGTCTCCGACTCCGATTCCCATGAACATGGCACAGCCTGCTGGTTGTGTGGCGGAGTTAGTCATACGGTCGAAACTTATTGAGCCCTCCGCTACGATGTCGGTACAGGTGGATGTCGCTGCTCCCTCGTCGAACACCCATGTCCCGTCATCGCCGCGTGTCGCAAGGTCGGCTGCAGCAGATGCTCTCTCGTCATTGAACTCTTGTCCCATGAATCCATCGTAGGACACATAGCCGCGCTCAGTTTTTATGAATCCATACTTGTTGATAGCAAAGATTTCCGAACCAACATTATCATCGATCGCCATAATACGTCCCGGACCGCTGATCTGCGACTGGTCGATGATGAATTGGAGACCGTCACCGAGGAGTGGTGACGTCATTTTGATGATAGCACCTGATTGCAGGCGTGTTGTTCCTTTCACAATCAGTGTGCCGGAGGAACGCAGTTGGTCTTGTGCATGGAGGATTCTTCCGGAAGCTGTTCCGTAGATTTCCAGAGATGTTCCTGTGAGGGTGGCTGCGAGGGAGAGGAAGTTACTACCGTTGAGAGACAGGCCTTGGCCTGCGTAGTACGATCCACCTCCTCCAGTGCTATCGGTTGACCAAGAGAGTTGCCCTGCACCATTTGTTTTGAGTACTTTGCCCGATGCGGAGCCATCGCCGACAGGGAAGGTATAGGTGACCCCACCGATACGGATAGTGGAACCAAGAACCAGCGCACCGTTGAGCGTTGTGGTTCCATCGACGATCAGAGTACCGGAGGAGCGCAGTTCGTCTTGCGCATGGAAGATACGACCGGATGCCGTACCGAGGACTTCGAGTGCAAGTCCTGCGTCGGCGGCTGCGGAGCCAATATTGAAACCCATAATCGTAGAACCGGAGACAGCCAATTTAGAGCGACCCGGTGTCGCAGTTCCAATCGCAAGAGAACCAGTCTCGGTCAGTCTCATGCGTTCCTTATTGCTTGTACCAAAGAGAAGAGGTTTGATGTCTTGCACAGCAATGATGGCTGTATTAACGCCCTGCCATGCGAGCACGCCGAGTTTATTGTTACTGTATCCCATGGTTGTCCCGATGCCATGGCTAGCACCATAGTACGTCATGCGAATGGAATTGGGGTCGACATCATAGTTATTGCCCTCAAGCTCTATGGTCGACTGATCGCCCCCAACAATGGAAGCATCTCCCCGGACGTCAATATTCGCACCGTTGGGACCTCCCCAGACGTATAGTCGGCTGTTGCTGACAGACACACCAGTACCGATCGTAGTATTGCCGTCTGAGCCGCCAACCACGAATCTGATTTTCTTTGCTGTGGCATCATAGATACTAAAAGAAGACGATAAAGTACTGCCACCTTTCAACTCCCACTGCTGGGAAGTTACACTACTACGGAGGATAAGGAGTGGTGCCGCCATTCTTATAATGGCTCCTGATTGCAGGCGCGTAGTACCTTTCACGATGAGTGCTCCGGAGGAGCGAAGGAGATCTTGCGCATGGACGATTCTTCCGCTTGCCGTACCGGTGATCTCCAAGGAGGTACCGGTAAGTGTCGAAGAGAGGGACAGGAAGTTTGCGCCATTGAGCGATAGGCCTGCGCCAGCATAATATGTTGACCCAGTAGTGTCGCTAGACCAAGCGAGCTGTCCTGTGCCGTTTGTTTTGAGTACTTTGCCAGAAGCAGAGCCATCACCAGCAGGGAAGGTGTAGGTAACACCGTTAATACGGATAGTGGAACCGAGAACCAGCGCACCATTAAGCGTTGTTTCACCTTCTACGATGAGTGATCCAGAGGATTGCAGTGAATCTTCAGCGTGCAGTACTCTTCCGGATGCCGTGTCATGTATCGAGAGCATTCGAAAAATATCAACATAGCCGTAGAGCAAAGATGTTCCCTCAACAATCAATTTGCCGGAGGATGTCAGCAGGTCTTGTGCATGCAGAACTCTCCCAGATGCAGTACCGATGATTTCCAGTTGTACCCGAGCATCTGCTCCCGATACGGATTGTCCAGATTGGTGGATGAGCAGAGAGCCACTCATCACATCGCTTGCATCACTGCGGAGAAACTGCGTGGCATCGAGACCGTCTACTTTGTCGGAATTTAGCGCATACGGAACGGATGCGAACCTGCGTCTCGGTGAGAATGTTTCCTCGTAGACATCGTCATTTCCTGGGTCAAACTGCACTTGGAGGTAGAGTGAATCCGTATTGAAGTCTACGTTGTTCATTGCAATATGCGTCCCGAGATACACTGTAAAGAGTCCTCCGGTCATCGTCACAGGTTGTGTATTGCTGTCCCATGTTTCAGACCATAATTCCGTCCCGCCGCTTGCCGCATCAAAGATTTTGAAGCGCATATTGTACTGGCCGTTGCTCATCCCTGCTCCCGATGTCAGTGTTACATTTCCTTGGTACGGAATTTTCTTAAAAATACCCTCTGCAGCATATGCGCGCGGAATGCTCAGAATTGATCGCAGGGCAGCCCCCAGTGGTTTTAGGGTAGACGATTTGTTCTTTGTGTGGCCGTCGATAATGCTTCGGCACGCATCGAGTTCAATCTGCTCACTTTCAGACACTTCATATTGCCTGCCATGTTGCTTATACCACGAAAGCACCGAAGCAAATGTTCTGAGAACTTCCTCACATCGTATAACAAGATCATCCGAAATGTTTTCTCTCTTCGGTGAAGACAATACTGTAGCCGTTAAACTTCCTCCGACCATGGCTGCTATAATGATGCCGATACTCAGAGTCATCAGCGTCAGGCGAGTAGGTACAAATAGCAATTTTGATGATGTGGGAGCAGAGTTTCCGACTGCAATTGCTGAATGATCTACATCCTGCACTGCTGTCTTTTCGATCCTTTTCTTCTGATGTGCGAGACTCGCACCAAAAAACAATCCTTCGCGATTGATAATGCGGCCTATCAAAGAAGGAGAGACAGCGATACCGCATTCCGATGCGAGAATTTCTGCGATACGCTCTCGACTTATTGTCGGCTCCCTCTTCCGTTCGTCGCGGATGCGTTCCATCGCAACCGCCGGTAGTTCCGTATGTGAGCGCAAACAATGTGCGTGTGGCTTATCCTCCAGTGATGTGATATCCGCAGGATCAAATCGTTCAATCACACGGTAAAACGTACTGCGTGAAATCGAAAACATCCTGCACGTCTCACTGATAGACTTGCCGTTCTCAAGGTAGTACACAATCCAGTCCAAGCGTTTCTTCGCACGTTCGCTCAGTTGCGAGGCGCATACAGAAGCGTAAAGCCGCTTGGCATCGTCGGAGGAACAGAGTGAAAACATTTGTGTTTTATTTTTATTTTGTAATTAAATCTTTACATTGTAGCAAAGTTTACTACACTTGTGTAGTCATTTTTGTAAACTTTCGTAATTTGGCTCAGATTTACTGATTTATCAATAAAATCTTCTGTCCTTTCATCCCGCACTTTTGTATTTAGTTCATTTGCGAGTGTGCAAAGCAAGATGATTTCCGTAGCTTTCACTGAATTTATTGTTTCAGTAAACGAGGCATGTGTCGCAACGCTACTGAACAATGCGTAATCTTTGATAGTTTGATAGGATGCACACCGATGACTTTTCCATCAATCATTGCTACTCATTCTCGGCGAAGCGAGTTACGCACCCTTGCTGCCATATTGATTACGTCTGCTGTACTTGCTGGATACCTCTTCATACATCGTTCGACAACGGCATCAGTCTTCGGATTTTCTCTGGAACTTTCGCCGGCATTGCATGATCTTGTGGAGGATTTGGATGCTCAGGGTGCAAATTTTCGCAATGCTCTACCGGACAATGCAGAGAGCTTGCCTGCAGGGACAGTTGTGAACGTGCAATCTGCAATGCGCAATTCTTCCTCGTCACCCAGCAGTGCATACTCATCATTATCTCGGTTGTCTCAGGAGAATTCTTCTTTGTCTGCTGAAGTGCAACCACTTCCAACAACTTCCGTTACTGTGAGTCTGACACGAAATGACGGAGTGACCTATTTTCCTCATTATCATTTTACGCCCGGCAGTGCAGAATTTACGTTGGATGAGCGCCAATTCCGTCCAGGGTACTATACGTTGCGTATCGCGTCGACTGACGGGAGGTATTCAGAGCAAGACTTTGCATGGGGCGTACTTACGCTCAATACACATCAGGATCGCTATCGTACGAACGAGAGAGCGCAGCTGCATTTTGGCGTGTTGGATGACCAAGGTGAAATTGTATGCAATGCGAATGTGATGCTCACTATCATAGCACCGGACGGTTCCAGACATGTTCTCTCCACAGAAGACGAATCTATAGAGACGACCGAATCCTGCGGAGTCAAAGAAGCAGGATTGATTGACCCGGACTACAGAGCGTCGTTTTTGTTCACACAAGAAGGTGAATACGCATTGCAGCTGCAATCGATTGTTGCTGAGCGTACGACGACGCTTACTTCCTCCGTTTCCGTGCAATCGTCCCCATCGGTGATCATCACGCGTCGCGCAGCGACCCGTCTCTGGCCTTTCGCGCCGTCGCGTATGGAAATCGACGTGGAGTTTACGGAAGAATTTACAGGCACAATCTCCGATATTGTTCCGCGCGGGTTTGCCATTCTGCAGACATCTCCTCAAGCAGTGACAGGAACAGATTTTCAGACCGAGGATACGACAATTGCATGGAACGGCACATGGAATAAAGGGGAAAAAGCAACGTTTTCGTACATCTACGACGCACCGGATATTTCTCCGGAATTTTATCTTGTTGGTCCTCTGATTCTTATTGACACTCGTGGCATCGAATCACAGGAAATGCGTGCTTGGCAGATTGCGAACGATGCCGCTCAAAAAAGTGCCAATTACAAAATCGATGCTGATGTTATCGCTTCGGGTGGCGGAGAATTGGCGCTTTCAAATAACTACCGCCTGAGTGATACGATCGGCGAACCAGGTGTCGGCTTTTCTAGAGCGCAAAACTACGATCTTTCAGCAGGGTACAGGCAAGCTGCTAGCAACGCTCTTTCCCTCGTCTGTTTCACCGCGCTTAATCTTGGGAGCATCCCCGGTATCGGTCAGACCACTGCAGAAGAAAGTTGCACCGTTATTGCGGAATCCGATGCGGGATACTCGTTATCCTGGCTCGTCTCGACCGGATCGGGCGGAACGGCAACGGGACATATGATCAGTCAGTTCGAGGACACTATTGGACCGTTCTCTCCTTCAGTAGTAGGAGTACCTGAAACATGGACAGTCGCTGCGACAACGTCTGAATGGGGAGGTCGACTAAAGTCCTCCAGTACCGATTCTGCTGTTCAATGGGGGACGGATCTCACCAGTGAAAAATGGTTGAACGTCGGTACAGGAAGCAGTGTGCTACTTGTCAATCGCAACTCCAGTACCGCTCCGGCGGGATCGTCTGAGCAACTTCAATTTCGCGCAGAAGTCGGATCGTCTAAAATTCAACCCAGCGGCACGTATGACGTGACCGTCGATTTCATTGTAACTTCACCGTAGAATCATTCTCCTTAAAAATGAGAATGACAACCTTCGTGACGATATGTATTTTTAAGCAATGGACTTCGATTCTCCACAAATTAACCGGCCCCATGATCCTCAACCACATGATTCTCGCTTAGGGCAGCAAAGGCGTCATAGGTTCATGCTTGCTATTGTTGTTGCTGTTCTTCTCCTTGTTATCGCAGGAGTTGGATCATTTGTCTTGCCCTTTCTGTTTTCTGACAGGCAAGAACTTTCTACTCAAGATGCAGACGATGCTGAGAGCAGACAACCATCTCCCGAGAAGGCAAAAGAGATCATCGCGCGTGTTCGCAGACACATTCAAATTCCCGATGGATTTGAACCTACTATCGCCGAAGTCATTGATGCAGGTCTTCTTCGAGAGAAAAATATGTTCTATGTGGATGCAATGAACGGAGATTTCCTCGTCGTAACAGCATCTCTGGCAATCTTGTATCGCCCATCAACAGACATTATTTTGAACGTGATACCGGTTACATTGGAGCGATAAAAAGTTATTGATTGTCATTCACCAAGCTGAATTTTCCCGATATCCGGAACGCTTCCGTCGAAGCGAAGCAGTGGCAGTTCCTGTGACGGTTCGTCTTGGAGTGAAGCTATCAGTGACTTTTTTTGAGCATTGAGCATGCCAGCCAGATCGTTATATTCTTCTATAGTTTTGCGGATGGAACCTTGCTCTCCCATATCGCGCGCAAAGGATTGCAGATGATTGTCTTCAACCAACGAACCTGATGCGTTTCGAGCTGACTGCAAAAAAACCTGTGATGACCGTTGAACATTTTGGATTGCTGTCATTCTCTCGTTGAGAGTTTGTGCATTCATCATGGATTCTTGCATTTCCTTGATTTGCATAGCATTTCGCTTCTGATTCGGCAGAAGTCGCTCACGTGTCAAAAGGGGATGGATATTCTCGGTAATCGTCTTGTCGTAATACTTTGTCATGTTGTCAGCATGCTCTTGAATCTGCGTCGAGAGCGTATAGGAGGAATACAGTACGCTTGCAATAAATCCGCAGAATGCAATGACGATAGCAGCGAGTAGCAGTGAGATTTTTTTCTTCATGATTTGCAGTGTACCTGCTCTGGATTTTTCTATCCAGAGTCGATAGGCTGCAACTGATGATTTCATTCCCAGCTCTCTTTTCGTTTTCTCTCTGCATATTTTTTGCAGGTTCACCGGCGATTGCCGCGCAGGAAATCAATGCCGCAGGCTTGCTGAGCAAGGAAGTCATTGATGAGCAGAAGGTATTGGAGGATAAGGAGCGCCAGCTGCTCGATGATGCATTCGATGCCCGTCCTGTAGATATTCACATCAACCGCAACAGTAATGTGCTGGTTGACGGCGGGTTTCTCTTGCAACCGGGTTCATTTTTTGAAGTAGCAGATCCGGGTGATGAGCTGGTGCGTACAATCACCATCCTCAGTAAAGCCGGAGAGGATGCAATTTTCGAAGTCTACGTTCGTGATCTCGGCGCAGATCCGGAATCGGGCACACCACGTTTCTACCAGCCCGGACAAGTCGGTCCGTTTCCCGCAAAGGAATGGTTGCAACCGTCTGTGAAGGAAATCGCGCTGCACCATGGTGAATTGGTGACGATTCCCATCACGCTGACAATTCCGGCAAAAGCCGATGCAGGAGACCATATGGCTGCGATTATGATCAAGAGAAAACAGCTGACAGAAAAGTCGGGAGGCGTGAAAGTGAATGCCTACACCTCAATTATCTTTGTCGTTTCTGTGCGGGGTGACGTTATTACGAACGGTTCGTTTATCTCGCTGAAGCCAGAGCGGTTTATTAACTGGTCATTGCCGGCACGAATGTTAGCAACGGTCAGAAATGCAGGAACGGTACAAATTGCACCAGTCGGATCACTGACGTTTCGAAATATTTTTGGCATTCCCGTTGATGAGATAAGCCTTCCAACATGGCATGTCCTTCGAGGTACTGCTCATACCAAGTATATCGAGTGGTTGCCGAAGTTTGCCTTTGGCTACTATACCGTTTCTTCGGATATCCACTTTGAGGTGAAAACAGGCGATTCATTACCAGCAAATCAGTTGAAATCATCGTTTCTCGTCATTCCCCTCGTTCCAACGCTTCTTGTATTATTGGCAATATTTACAGTTTCCTTCTTGGTGCAGTTTGTAAAAAGTCGGTTCGAAATAAAGCGAAAAGTGTGATAGAATAGTATGATATGCAAAAACCAACTGCAAAGCGCTTCGGAATGCGATGTACTCTTCTTCTCTGTGTCTTTGGAATGCTTTCTTTGATTTTTGCAGGAATTTCCGTTAGCCCCCTTCTCTCTGCAGTATCCATTGGCGTAACAGTGCTCAATCCTTTGTATTCTATCGATATACTTGCCGCTCCACAAAAGAGCCGTGGACCGACCGATCTTACCTTAGAGATCTACCCGCTTCTTGGTTCGCAACTGATCGAACGGATTAAATTCCGTGTCAATGCCGCGGGCGTGGCTCCACCGGTGCGTATCTATAAAGCACCGCCTGGCATCTATCGATTGCTCTTATTTTCGCCGTCACATCTCAAACGTAAAAAGCTGTCTGTGTTGCTACAGCAGGGAGTGCAGATCGATTTCACCACCGGCACAAATAAGCTCTATACAGGGGATGTGAATGACGATAATGCCATCAGTGCGGATGATGTGACGCAAATTTCTAATACGCTCCGTGGTGCAGATGGTGCAGAAGACCTAAATTTTGACGGTATCGTCAATGGTATTGATCTGACAATAGCCGTTTCTAATCTTGGCACCACCGGCGATGAACTCTGAACATTCCCTGCATCGGCATTTCAAGTCTTTTCTCCGTTGCAAATTTCTATTCCTCTACGGCGTCAGCATTGCAGTATTGATTCTATCCGGATCGCAGCATGCGTATGCCACTGCAGGACAGATCATTTCTGTCGTTAGCTCAACAGGAGAAACTTCCTACGCGGTCGGTGACTGCGTTCGTGTAAATATTCGCGTGCAGACCGATTCTTTGGACAGTAATTCGGTAGACATTATTCTGCCGTACTCCACAGAGCTTCTGGAACCGTATGACAATGCACTCTGTTCCGGCTCACCTGCAACTTCTGCGATAACGGACGGACTATTTACCGCGTACCCAAATTCGGGCAACGCAATCAGTAACGGGATACTGTACGTAACCGGATACGATTCCTCTGGAACAAGTCCGGTCAATACCGGCAGTGCGCCGGATGACGCGCTCTTTGCGCATCTCTATTTTAAAGTTCTCTCCGCACAGAGTTCCTATACGCTGGCATTCGATTTTACAGCGGGAGACACGACGGATACGAATATGACTGAAAATGGCGACGGTGATGTAGATGTCCTCGATGCTGTCGTAAGTCTCACTCTTCAATTGAGTGAAGATGGCGAAGGCGTTGGAGGAGGATCAAGCAGCAGTGCAGGATCTGTTGCAGGGGATGACAGAGCTGCACAGGGACGAACACGGAGACTGAGTCAAGTGCAAGTTACGTCTAACACCGTTTCGGATACGCGAATTGGTGTAGCTCCGTCAACCTCCACTACCGGCAGTTTGATTCCAGAATCGCAACAGACTGAAACAATAGATGCCGTTCCTCACCCAACTGTTGAGGAGGCTCTGCCACTTATTGCATCAATTCCCTATCTCGATGTTTCTACTGACAATTGGTATGCAGAAGGTGTTGAGTATTTCCTTCGTAGGAATGCACTCGATTCGACTCGTACGCATTTTGAGCCAGATAAGCGAATTTTTCGCTCCGAAGCGGCTAAAATTTTGACAATAGCAAAAGGTAGCCGTGGCGATGTACCACGCGGTTTCTTTGATGATGTGGATCCGCAGGCTTGGTATGCCCACTACATCGATAATGCAGCTTCGGAGAATTGGATCCGTGGGTATAACGATTGCTATGGCAAAAGCAGGCCTTGCTTTGCTGCTCCGGCGGATGCTTTGACCCGCAGTCAGGCCGCAGCATTGATACTGAGGTATTTGGGAATTCAATCAGCTACGTCGATATCGATGGAGCACCCCTTGTTCTACGATGTGCCAACGGGTGCTTGGTACACAGATGTTGTCAGCTCCGCAGTGTATCTTTGCATCCTTCAGGGAGATGCAGTAACAGGCACCATGCGGCCTGATGATCCGGTGAATCGCGCGGAATTTATCACGATGTTCTATCGTGCCTTGGAAGGTAACAAGAGTTGCACCCAGTATGATGTAGTTGTCATTGAGCGGGAGAATTGGGTTATAGAAGAGGATGAGTCAATCTTGCAAGCATCTGCTCCCATAGAGACGACGGGACCGACTGTCACAATGGATATATTCAATGATTCTCAGTGTGATTCCTGTGGAATGTGCGGGGCAGGGAGTTGGAATTTCTGTGATGCAGTGGAATGCTCACGACTCGGGAATTGTGTACTGGAAAGCGGATTCATCACAAATTCTTGTATACCTGATACCGACATCTGCAGCGATTGATTTGATTTATTACAAAAGTGTGTTATAATATCAACGTTTTATTTATTACACACACATATATATATGATTACTTTACTTTCCCCAGAGCGCATCATGCGCATTCTTACAACTGGTATTGCGGCAACTGTTGCCCTCTACCTCGTCGCTGTTTTAGTCGTCGAACCTGCTCGTGGATTTGCAGCAACCGACACGAACGGCAAAGTTTCCGTTACAGTAACCGCTACAGCTTCGATACTTTCCTGTGGTGATGAAAACAGCGATAGTAACGGAGACAATGAAAATCTAGCGCTTGGATCCATCGGTGTTGGTGGAGATGTCGGCCAGTACAATACTGCTCGCGATATCCACTGCAACGTAAAGTCCAATAACACCACTGGCTACACTCTCAACTGGCAAGTCACCACCGGAACAGGCGGAACAAGCACGGGATACATGATCAACCAGTATGAGGATAAAATCTTACCGTTCCGTTACAACAACAGCAATGATGCGCAAACCACGACAGTAACATGGTCCGGTAACGTCTCTGCGACAGATGCCGAATGGGGTGCACGCCTTTCTTCGACAAGCGACGTATTCAGCGAGAACAACGCCGCAGTCGATATCAATTCCACAGAGTGGGGAACAGATGCTGCCTCGGAAAAATGGGCACGCGTTGCTTCCGGATCGTCCATCGCATTTGCTAGTGCAACGACGCCTACAAGTGATGCAGGTGATAATCACTACGTAGGATTCCGTGTAGAAATCGGATCGTCTCGTTTGCAGCCATCTGGTAATTACCAAGTCGAAGTAGACTTTACTACGGCTAATGATACCTGAGGATCACGCTTCTTAAGCGCACTCCCAATGAGATCTATAAAAGCCCCGCTATCGCGGGGCTTTTTAAAACGGGTGAATGGTGTTCTTTGCTATTTGAGGTAAAGTATCTTCCGGAGGGATGACCGAGTGGTTGAAGGTAGCAGTCTTGAAAACTGCCAGACCCTCACGGGTCTCGAGGGTTCGAATCCCTCTCCCTCCGCCAACCTGCGCGCCTTCGGCGCTTCGGTTGGCAGGCCAAACGCATGCTATCATTTTTAAATATTCGCGCAGGTTGTCCCCCGAAGCTCCCATTGGGAGCGTAGGGGTACTGTACAGCTATAAACCACGTCAGATTAATCTGAAGAGGCTCTGTCATTCACCTTTACAACCGATCAGGAAGTAGTAAAATCTTGCGCTATGGCTGAAGATCTAGACATACACGGGCACGATGTCCTTGGCACATATGGCGAATTAGTTAAGAATTCTGATATAGTGGCAATCATGCGTGAGTTTGAAAGTGGTGGATATGTTCTCTTCACAACAAACCGTAATGGAGAAGTAGTTCAGACAATGGCTGAGGGGTTCGTACGGATGATAGCAATCAGGTTACACACAGAGTGGTGTCTTTCTGCACATCACCAGAATCATGCGGGGTATAGAGGGCAAGGTATGTCAGATTGGATCGATAGAGAGGCACTATTTGAATATAAAAGGCTTGTTCCTCAGAGTGGAGAGTCACATGAAGTGTATTTGGAAGCAAGAGAAAGAGTATTGAGGGCAATAACTGCTAGAGCGGTTACGTTATTTTCTGAATGGAATGGTGGTCAAAGTCCGCCTGGGCGACTAGGTGATAGTAGGAATACGATCTATGATGATCGTCGCAATCTTCGTGATCGTAATGGACTTCTAGAGTTTATGCCATCAGAAGAAACGGCAGCTTGATTTATATATAAACAGCTTCGTTACTTCCTCAATCATCCGAGAAGCATTTTAAGAATTGTTGCAACGATAACCACCAAAAACAGCACACGTACTGCTCCATTGCCCTTTCGCAGTGCCCAGTGTGAGCCAAGAAATCCACCGAGTCCTGCGCCTACAAACGTCATTGCCACCAATTGCCAGTCCAGCGTGCCTGCAACTGCATATAGTATGAAGCCGATCAGTAGGCCTGGAGTGAAAATGATCGTGCGGTCGCCCGAGCTTTCGAGAAATGTCTTTCCAAAAAATGTTGCCAGTACGTAATTGCCAAAAATTGCCGTTCCGGCGTTGATCAAAGAAAGATAGATGCCGAGCAATCCAAACACAGCAGTGCCGACAATTTTCCTACGAGAAGAGGTGTGTTTTGAAATGGTACCGATTTGCTTGTTAAAGATGACGCTGAGCAGAATGAATACGAAGGCAATGGCAATGATGCGATTCATCATGCTATCGGATATTGAAATCAGTATCCGCGTACCGATCACCGAGCCAATGATCACGATGACAGCCAATCGCCATGCAAGCGGGTAGTCGATGTTCTTGGCACGATGAAAGACAAACCAGTTGACCATACACATGCCAAGACCGCCTGCCATCACAACGGGAACGGCTTCTTTTGGACTGATACCCATCAGAATCAGGCTTCCCATGATAACAAGTCCGCCTCCTCCGGCACTTGTTCCGTAAAATCCACCCAGCATGCTTGCAAGAAAGACGATGAGTAGAGAGCTTCCGTGCATGTCATTAGAGCATATTCTTCAACGTATTGATCAGATCCGTATTGTTCGGAAGTTTTTCTTTCTCGCAATTCCTCCCCGCCCAGTAGGCACGCAGAGTATCAAGATACCCCTTTTGCTCCGTCAACTTTTCAACGAATGGCAGTGCTGCGGCTCGGAATCGAGAGTGATTGATGTTATGCACCATTTCGTGAATAGCTGAAACGAATGCATCCTCTCCTCCGCAGACTTCGGTACGTACTTCGTCTTCGATCGCATCGGCGATGCTGCCACTATCGATCCCCGCCATTACATAGAGGTCTGATGCGGGAGCAGACGGGAAATAGTGATTGACGCCGAGTCGACGCAGCGAACAAGGAAGTGCAAAATCGGCGATGATGTCTGCTACCTGCGAGGCAAGACCGCCTTCACTACTGTGGTCTTCGACGACGATCAGATGTCCCGTTTCCAGAGCCGCCTGTATGATCGTTGCAACATCGATCGGACGGATGCACGAAACGTTGAGTACGCGGATGGAAAGAGGGCGCTTCGTGCCGGGTGTTTGGCTAAGGGAATCAATAGCTTGAAGAGCGGCATGGACAGGAATGCCGGTTGCAATCACTGTGATGTCATCTTCGACGGTTCCTTTCCCGCGCATCAAATCAATCTTGCCGTCGAACGTGTAGTCTTTCCCGTAGAGAATTGCTCCATTCGGATCTTTCAGCTGCTCGTGCCCGTCGCGAGGGAAGAATGTGTACACACTCGTGTGGCCTTCTGCAATTTTCTCCATTGCGCGTTCCGCCATGGCACCTGCTTGGTTAGAATCTGCAGTCATCCAGATTTCCGTATGATCAAACGGCACATTGAGGTAATGGCGTTCCTGATGCGTTTCGCCATCTTCACCGACCGAGAGACCCGCATGCGTACAGTCATGGAGAACCCCGCAGCGCGTGTGTCCGCAGTTTATGTCGATCAGTCTTGCGTTTGCGCGGGCTTCATTCGTACCGAAAGCGGCGAAGGTATAGGTGACGGGCAGAAGACCCGTCTGGCGCATGCCTGCCGCCATCATGTACATATTAGCTTCTGCGACGCCGACGTTGATGCATCGATCCGGATAGACCTTCTCCACTGCGTCGAATCCTCCGGAACCCGCCAAATCTGCGTGCAGTACAACGATGCGCGGATCTGCTTTCATCAGACTCATAAGATGCGTCGCGCCAAAATCCTTCCGCGCCGATCCTTTCTCCGGAGTGATAGCACGTACATAACCCTTGAGTTTCTTTGCATCAAAGGTGAGGGGGATGTCGGTTTCTGTGTGACCTTTTGCGTATCGCGCAGCTTCGGATTTCCTGTGCGGTGCGTAGGCGACCGTTGCATCTTCCAGTGGTGGCAGACCTGCGAGCGCTTCCTTAGCTTCTGCGTCGGAGAGAGGTGTACCATGAAAGTTTTTAGATCCCGTGTTGCTCGCGTGTTCCATAAGGGGAATGC